>JAOAPP010000236.1 GCA_025462985.1 Bryobacterales bacterium
GAGCGGAGGGTTCCAAAGCCTTCATTGAAGTCTGAGAACAGCGCCGGGAAGGTCGCTCAGATCCGGTCGCGGGCTGCCGGCGAATAAAGATCCGGCAATCAGGCTTAACCGATCGCGCTGCGATCCAAACTTGTCCGATTCATCGGGGATGCCGATGTTGAACCAGAAAGTGCTTCCCTGTCCCGGCTCACTGGAAACCCCGATCTCCCCGTTCATTAATTGAACAAGACGAGAGCTGATAGTGAGGCCAAGACCGGTTCCGCCGAACTGACGCGTGTGTGAGCCATCTGCCTGCACAAACGCCTGAAAAATTGCTTCCTGCCGATCTAAAGGAATTCCAATCCCAGTGTCTTTTACCTCAAAACGTAATGTGTAGGGCGCCGGCTCTTCAACTCGAAGACTCACACTGCCCTTTCGAGTAAATTTGATGGCATTTCCAAGCAAGTTAAGCAGAATCTGTCGAAGCCGAAGCGGATCCGCTGAGACATACTCCGGCGTTCCGGCTTCGATCTGAAACGTCAATGCGAGGCCTTTCTGATCGGCCTGATAGCGGACTGTCTTTAAGATCCCGTCAACAGTTTCGCGCAGGTGGAAGACTTCGCGATGCAGCGAAAGCTGACCCGCCTCAATCTTCGAGAAATCCAGCACGTCGTTGACGATCATAAGCAGCGAATTAGCCGACGCGCTCACGATTTCCAGGCATTCACGTTGTTCCCCGTCGAGCTCGGTCATAAGAGCCAGACTGGTCATGCCCATGATGCCGTTGATCGGAGTTCGGATCTCGTGACTCATGTTGGCCAGAAATTCACCTTTGAGCCGGGTCGCTTCTTCGGCCCGGTTCTTCGCCGCGATCAACTGCCTGTTTGTTTGAATCAGCTCCCGCGTAGTGTGATCAATCTGCTCCAGCATGCCGTTGAAGGCAACAATCAGCTCGCCGATCTCGTCTTTGCTTTCCGTCGGCACCCGAACGGCGTAGTTCTTGTAAACCGACACCTCGCGCGCCACCTGCGCCAGATTGAGGACGGGAGAACAGAGGGCGCGCAGAAAGCGAAGCGAAAGGAGAGCGGCAAAGCTGGACGCCGCCAGTAGAATGCCCAGTGCGATCGCAGCGCTGCGGAGCCACTCCCGCCGGACGTATCGAGAGTCGCTTACGATACAAATCGTGCCTACCATCTCTTTTCCCAGAAAGATGGGACGGACTACCGTGAGAGAGCTCATCTTCCGATCGGAATATTCCCCAGTCCGCGGAGCTCGCGAAGGAAGCAAGTCACGGATAGTCGAACGGGAACATGCGAAGAATGTCCCAGTCTTGTTGTATATGCACGCTCCGACAAGTCCGGGCTGCGCCGAAAGAGAACTGAGGGTCTCGACCGCCGTGTTTCGGTCGTCGAAGGCCAGGGCGACCCGGCTATTTTGTCCAGCCATTTCCGCCAAGGCAGAGAACTGCTTCACCGCGCGATCTCGGGAGCTAAAAAGCTGTTCAGCGGTAAAACTGATCCAGGCGAGCACCAGGGCCACGGTCAAGGTGCCGACCAGAACCACGAGAAGCTTCACTCGCACCGAAATGTGTCGCAGCCGATTCACGGCTGCCCCTCGCCCTTGCTCTCAGGCACAATTCTTGCCACGCGCATCAGCTGCGAGTTGATCTTCAGTCCGCTCTTGGCCGCTCGCGCGGTGTTTAGGGCCAGGCTCACCCGATTGTTCTCCAGGATAAAGCCGATCACCCCGTAGCGCTCCGCGAACTTCGGGGAGTCCCCCACTGTCAGCGAGTGACTGAGTTCCGGCATCCGAAGCAGTCTCAAAAGGGCGCCACGATCGAGATCTCCGAGAAAAGCGATCTGACACGACGTCCCGTCCACTGTTCGAGGAAAGCGCCTGATAACGATCGGCCTGTCGTTGACGGTTCGGCTCCCAACAACTCTTTCAAGAGAATCCCCAAACGGATCCGGACCGACGACGCAGAGCCGGAACTGTCCTGCTGAAGGCGGGGCCGGCCATTCCACGAAATGTGTGAAGTTCACCAGGAACGCGGCCTTCACCTCGTACTCGCTTCGATCTGCACCTTTAAGCGGAAAGCCGAGGAGAACCGGGACGATAAGCCAGCTCAGCGTGCGAAACAAAATCGACGGCATAAATTACGGGATGGCTCAGAACTTCCACAATGCCGTGACAGTCCCGGTTCTGCCGAACTCTCTGCCTCTGTACAGGACATCGTCCGTGGTGATCCACTCTCCATGAATTTTGTTGAAGATGTTGTTGACGCCGACGCTGATCTGCAGCGAAGATGTTGGGCGCCACCCGAGCCGCAGATCCGCCGTTGTGTACGAGGGCAGATTTTGCGCCACTAGACGGTCAACGTAATATGCTGCGGTGTCGAGTTGTAAATTGCGGCTTATGTCCCAGTAGGAACGAATCTGCGCCTGGTGCTTCGGCAACGATCCAGGAACGCTGCGATAGATATTCAGCGTGGAATTGTTGCCTGGTTTCGACTGGACCTTGAGATCGCCGAAACTATAGCTGGAAGTCATTCGCCACCTGGACGAGATATCCCAGTTGGCGATGCTCTCGACCCCAAGCGAACTCCCTTGTGCGAGCTGGTCGTATTCCAGGGGAACCAGCAGGTGGGGCCTCGGCTCAAGTACAAATTGCGGAGAAAGTTGCTGAGTAGATCGAAGAGTGCCGTAGCGGTTGTAGTAAGCCGCGGTATCCAGCGAGATCTTGCGGCCTAGCCGCATGCGGTGCCCCGCTTCATACGCCACTAGCGTCTCCGATGCGACTTGCTGGTTGCCATTGACCTGCAGCAGGACAGGCAACGGCCCCGGCAAGGCTCCGGCGTCCAGACGTATATCTCGTTCGAATCGCGACGGAATTCGAACGGCTCGCCCTACGGAAGCCCAAAGGGTCTGGTTCTCATTGGGCGTCCAGGCCAATCGAATAGATGGCTCTGGCTGCCAGCGCGTGAAGCTATACTTTTCGATTTTGGTCCCGACACTTAGTTCGAGCCGACCCGGAAGGAGAGAGATGTCGTCGCTTATGAAACCGGCCGTTAGAACATCGGTCCTGCCGGCCGGCGTGAAATGAAATATTGGCGTTCCAACGATGCGGTCCTGAATGGTTCGACTCTCGAGACCCCACAGAACAGAGTTCCTTTCTCCAGCTGCGAAGCTATGTTGCAGCTCGATGTCGAACGTCGAATTACGAGCGTCGATGCCGTCCTCGATCCGTTGCTCATGCGCGCCAAAGGTCTGAAGCGAAATTTCTGAACGATCGGAAAGAGTTCTGGTCCACTTGGCCTGCAAATCGAAGGAAGCCGGATGTCCA
>JAOAPP010000260.1 GCA_025462985.1 Bryobacterales bacterium
CTGGCCTCGCGAGAACACCTGCGAGCCATCGTGCCCGTGGTCGAGCAGGCGCTTGCCGAAGCCGAGGTCCGTCTGGAAGACCTCAGTGCAATCGCTGTCACTCAAGGCCCCGGGCTGGTCGGCTCGCTGCTGGTGGGTGTCACTTACGCCAAAGCGTTGTGCTTCGCCCGCAAGCTACCGCTGATCGCCGTCAATCACGTCGAAGGGCACATTCACTCGGTGCTGCTCGAACACGCTGAAGTCCGCTTCCCTGCCCTCGCTCTGGTCGTGAGCGGCGGCCATACGCACCTGTTTGAAGTTCGCGAGCTCGGCTCATATCGCCTCCTGGGCAAGACACGCGACGACGCTGCCGGCGAGGCGTACGATAAGGTTGCGAAGCTGCTCGGCTTCGGCTATCCGGGCGGCCCGGTGATCGACAAGCTCGCCCCATACGGCAATCCGTACGGCGTGAAATTTACGCTAGCCCGCATGAAGGGCAACGAGCTGGACTTCAGCTTCAGCGGGCTGAAAACTGCCGTGCTGCGCTGGACGCAAGCCCACGACATCACGGACGAAGTCGCCCGGCGTCGCGCACTCGAACGGCCTTCTCTGGACGAACTCCTGGCCGCCACGCCGCGAGAAACGCTCGACCTGATCGCTAGCTTCCAGCACACCGTCATTGAAGAACTGCTCCGTCGCGCAACCGCTTCCGCCGAACAGATCGGAGCCGAATCGGTGATTGTATCGGGCGGGGTTGCGTGTAACGCCGGCCTGCAAAAAGCCTCTCTCGAACAGCACGGCTTGCGCTTCTTCTTCCCGTCCGCGTCTCTCTCGACAGATAACGCCGCCATGATCGCCGCAGCGGCTTTTCCCAAGTACCTCAAGCGAGAGTTTTCCGGCTTTGACCTCAAAGCGCAAGCCAGCCTGGTGCTAGCTTGAGGTATGGCTCCTCAAGCTCCAGGAGAGCAACCGAAACTTCCGATTCCCGGCGTGCAGAACATCATCGCCGTGGGGTCCGGCAAGGGCGGTGTTGGGAAAACCACTGTAGCTGTAAACCTCGCCATCAGTTTGTCGAAGCTCGGCTATGCTGTGGGTCTGCTCGATGCCGACGTATACGGCCCGAACGTCCCCTTGATGATGGGCGCAAGCGCCACTCCGAATGCAATCGGCCAGCGGATTCAGCCGCTTGAAGCATTCGGCGTGAGAATCATGTCAATGGGATTCCTGAATCCCGGCGGCAAGCCGCTAGTGTGGCGCGGCCCGATGTTGAACAGCGTTATCCAGCAGTTCCTCCGCAATGTGGATTGGGGCCAGCTCGACTACCTGGTGATCGATCTTCCGCCCGGCACCGGCGACGTACAACTCACACTCATCCAGACCACGCCTCTGACGGGTGCCGTGGTGGTCACAACGCCCTCCGAGGTTTCCCTCGAAGATGCTCGCAAAGCCGTGTTGATGTTCGAGCAGGTGCGCGAACAGGTCCTCGGCATTGTCGAAAATATGAGCTATCTGGAACAGGCAAATGGGGAAAGGCTCTACATCTTCGGCAAAGGCGGAGGAGCGAAAACGGCCAAAGAAATGAACGTGCCGCTACTGGCGGAGATCCCACTGGACCCCGCCACGCGCGAGGGCGGCGACTCAGGCAAGCCCATCACCACCCGCAGCGAAGGGACGCCACAGACTGCCCTGTTCGAGCAACTCGCAAAGACAGTCATCGAACGGGCGAATGAGACGAAAAATCGCCATCGCCCGACCATGACAATTGCGGACTGATTAGCGGGTCGGATCGACTTTCAGTTTCGACCCGTAGCTCCATTCGGTAAACGGCGTGATAGTCGTCACGAGGTTATCGCGTTCCTTCCATGAGGCGCGGATGTAGTCGCGGTTCATCGCCGCGATGACCTCCAGTTTGATCTCTTTCGGACAAACTGCCGTACACTCGCCGATATTGGTGCAGCCGCCGAACCCTTCTTCGTTCATCTGTGCCACCATGCGAAGCGCCCGGATGTCTTTCTCCGGATGTCCCTGCGGAAGAATCCCAAGGTGCGTGATCTTCGCTCCGGTAAACAAAGCGGCTGACGCGTTCGGACAAGCCGCCACACAAGCTCCGCAGGCGATGCACGCCGCCGCGTCCATGGCGTGATCGGAATCTTCCTTTGCGACAAGAATCGCGTTGCCGTCAGGAGCACTTCCCGTCGAGACTGAAATGTACCCGCCGGATGCAATGATGCGGTCGAACGATCGGCGGTCCACCACCAGATCCTTGATCAGCGGAAACGCCTTCGCACGCCAGGGCTCAAGAACCAGTTCCTGCCCATCTTTGAAGTGCCGCATTGTCAACTGGCAGACCGTCGTAGCTGGAAGTGGACCGTGCGCAACACCGTTGATCATGAAGCCGCAGGAGCCGCAGATCCCTTCGCGGCAGTCATGTTCGAAAGCAATCGGATCTTCACCTTTTTCGGTGAGCCGCTCGTTCAGAACGTCGATGCATTCCAGA
The DNA here is from genome assembly GCA_025462985.1 of Bryobacterales bacterium. GTDB lineage: Bacteria > Acidobacteriota > Terriglobia > Bryobacterales > Bryobacteraceae > Bog-105. The sequence goes on from JAOAPP010000260.1 coordinate 2,477, forward strand.
ATCGACATGTCCGGGTTTGCATCATCCACCTGATACGTGACGAATTTGCCGGGCTTATTTCTGGCAGGCTGCCGCCAGACCTTGAGAGTTAGGCGCATTTACTTGTAGCTCCTCTGGCTCGGATGAACGTACTCAAACTCCAGAGGTTCTTTTATGAGATCGGGAGCGTTTCCATACCCGCGGTAGCCCCACGCTGCGACATACGAATATTGGTCATCGTTTCGGAGCGCCTCGCCCTCGGGCGTTTGAAACTCCTCGCGG
>JAOAPP010000305.1 GCA_025462985.1 Bryobacterales bacterium
CGTTTTCGATTTCGTGATGGACATCGGGGCCTATCGCGACATGCACCGCCACCGTCTCTGTCATCAGTTTCGGCAGCAATATACCAACGAGCTCGGGTATGACACGCCGAAAGTCCTGGCCGAATGCGGCGTCCATGAACCGTTTCAGAAGATGCTGGAAGAAGTGGATACGACGCTCGCCCAACTGCCGCATCCGGCCGCGCAGTACCTGTTGCCGTTCGCTGCCAAATCCCGGTTTATCTTCAAGATGGATTTCGCGGAACTGGAGTATATCTCGCGCCTTCGCAGCGGCGTGAAAGGCCACTTCTCTTATCGACGCGTAGCTTGGGAGATGAAGCAGGCTCTTGAAAAACTTGAACCCGCATTGGGGGCCTTGGTCGAAGCTACGCCCCCCTGGGTTGAGGATCCTCTGAAGCGCTAACCGAGGTTGAGCGTGCGCCTCACGCTGCCCTGCTCATTCTGAATCTTCTCCTGCAGCATCATGATGGCGTAAATCAACTGCTCCGGTCGCGGCGGGCAGCCCGGCACGTACACGTCCACCGGGATCACCTGGTTCACTGGCACCAGCGCGTAGTTGTTGAAAACGCCGGTAGAGGTCGCGCAAGCTCCCATCGAAATTACCCATTTGGGCTCAGGCATCTGTCTGTAAAGCTGCCGAATCACCGGCGCCATTTTGTTCGACACACGTCCGGCAATGAACATCAGGTCCGATTGACGCGGCGATCCGCGCATCACTTCAGCGCCGAACCGCGAAATGTCATAGCGGGAAGCCATCATTGCCATCATCTCGATGGCGCAGCAAGCCAGCCCGAAGCTCATGGGCCAGATAGAATTTTTACGAGCCCAGTTCAGGGCCCTATCAAGCGTTGTTGTAAAAACGGTCTCGTGCAGTCCTGCGGTGAGGTCGTCATCCATCCGCGAAAAAAGATCTGGCGGCTGGCTTATTTCGAATTTCTCTAGATCGCCCACACTGCAATTATCCCATGCACTCGTTTGCTCCCGTGTTGCAATCAAAGTGTTGATGCCTTATCCGCCCGTTATTTTTCAAAGTTCCTTCAGCTATGAGGACGCTGTTTCCCGCGCCGCCGCGGAAAGCCGGATTGACCGCGAGTATTGGGACATCTTCCACAAGCTCCATCAGGTCTCTCATGAGGCGGAGAAGGGAATCCTCGTCGCGATGGGTTGGGATGTCTCTAATACCGATGTGATTGAGCGGCAGCGAGCCGATCGTTTTCGCAAAGATTGGGCGGCCGTGCTTCCCATCACCGCTGTCATCAGCGAGTCCGAAAAGGCGATCTACACTTCGTTACCGATGGGACATGGCGGCCAAGTCTCATTCCAGATAGATCTCGAAGGCGGAGGAACTTTGGCCGGCTCGCCCGACCTTTCTGAGCTTGAATGGCTCCACGACGTTCATCTGGGGAACGAGCGCTGGGCCCGCTTCAAGCTTTGCCTCCCGACCGAACTGCCCTTGGGTTATCACAGCCTGCGGATCAGTTCTCAAAGCGGTGAATGTTCCGCTGTATGTCATCTCATTGTCTGCCCCGATCGCGCGTACATCCCCGAAAACCTGGCTACGGGCGGCAGAACGGCCGGTTTCAATGTCACCTTGTACGGCTTGCGCTCCGATCGCAACTGGGGCTGCGGCGACTTCTCGGATCTCCGCACTCTGATCGACTGGGCGCACGACGAAGTTGGATTCAGCTTCGTTGGGCTCAACCCGCTGCACGCCCTCCATAATCGAGCTCCGTACAACACCAGTCCCTATCTGCCGCTGTCCCTCTACTACAAGAACTTTATCTACATTGACGTCCCAAGCGTTCCGGAGTTCGCCGCCTGCTCGGCTGCTCAGCACATCCTCAACTCGGCAGCAATACAAGAGAAGCTGCGACAGCTAAGGGCGTCCGACCTCGTTGCTTACCAGGACGTGGCGCATTTGAAACGCCGATTCCTCAAGCTTCTCTATCGGCAGTTTCGCCGCAGCGCACAGTCCGACCCCCAACGCCAAACTGCATTCACAAAGTTTTGCCAGCGGGAAGGCGATCTACTTCACAACTTTGCGCTTTACAGTGCATTGGACGAAATTCTTCACAAGCAAGATCGCAACCGCTGGACCTGGCAGCACTGGCCATCCGAGTACCACGATCCCAACTCGGAAGCGAGCCGGCGGTTCGCCGAACAACACGCGCGTACCGTCGAGTTCTACAAGTACATTCAATTCGTCATCGAAGAACAGCTCACTGCGGCCCAGGCCCATGCGAAAGACCGCGGACTGTCCATCGGCCTGTATCACGACCTGGCGCTCGCCACCGACAGTTGCGGCTCCGATCTTTGGGCCTACCGCGATTTCTACGTGAACGGCTGTCGCGTAGGTGCGCCTCCCGACGACTTCTCGCCCAATGGCCAGGACTGGGCATTTCCGCCCCCCAACTCCGATGTGCATCGCGATACGGGATACCGGCTCTACCGTGAGAGCATCCGCAAAATTGTCACCCATGGAGGAGCGCTGCGAATCGATCACGTGATGCGCCTCATTCGCCTCTTTTGGATCCCGAACAGCACCACTGCGGCGGAGGGAACTTACGTGCGCGACTACGCCACAGACCTGATGCGCATCCTTGCCCTTGAGAGCGTCCGCAGCCAAAACATCATCATCGGCGAAGACCTGGGAACCGTCACTGACGAGATGCGAGAAATGCTGGGCCGCTTTGGCATCCTCAGCTATCGCCTGTTCTATTTCGAGAAGAATAAGGACGGCTCCTTCAAGCGTCGCCGGGAGTATCCGATTCAGGCGCTCGTTTCGTCAAGCACCCACGACTTGGCCACCATGGCCGGCTTCTGGAAACTGCGCGATATCGAAGCGCGCCGTTCTGCTGGCCTGGTAAACGACGAGGGCTACCGCCAGCAGAGCGAGGACCGTAAGCGCGAGAAGCAGCAGATGCTCGATGTTCTTCATGAAGAACACCTGTTGCCTGACGGCTTCCCTCATACGGCCGAAGAGATTCCGGAGGTGAACGGTGAACTCCATAACGCGATCGTCGCCTTTCTCGCGGGCGTGCCTTCCATGCTGCTGCTTCTCAATGGCGAAGACCTCACGCTCGAAACGGAGCAGCAGAATCTTCCCGGCAGCACGGCGGAATATCCGAACTGGCAGCGCAAGATGAAGGTCCGGTTGGAAGATCTCCGCACTCCAGCATGTCAGCCGTACGCCGCCATGTTCCGCCATCAGTTGAGGAGCAATGGACGCTAGGCTATCTCGAGAATCGCCTCGATCTCCACTGTGATGTTGTTCGGCAGGCTGCCTGCACCCAGCGCTGACCGCGCGTGCCGACCCCGCTCACCGAACACCTCAACGAGCAGATCGGAGCACCCGTTGATTACTTGGGGCTGCTTGTCGAACTCCGGCGTGCCGTTCACGAATCCAAGCAGCTTCACCACACGCTTCACTCGCGTCAGGTCGCCATTGAGTGCGGAACGCGCAGCGGCCAGCAGTTGAATCCCAACCAGCCGGGCATGTTTATACGCTTCCTCAGCCGAGACATCTTTGCCGACCTTGCCTTTATGAAACTGGTTCGCACCATATCGTGGACCCTGGCCTGACAGAAACAGCAGTTGCCCCGTTTGGACGAATGGCACATAGTTCGCCATCGGCGCAGGAGTCTCCGGCAGCTCAATCCCGAGCTCTTTCAATCGAGTATCAATCGCATTCATTTCTGACATGAGTTTTCCGGCCAATAGAATGACATACTTGCATGAGTACTGATTGCAAACATGCGACTTCACTCGATAGCCTTAGCTCTAGCAACTCTTTTCCTGAGCGCAATCACTCCATCTAAAATTTTCGGAGCAGTGAAACACTTGGACCAAACCAAATACATTCTCTACGTCGGCTCGTACGGCAAAGGCGTGACGGCTTATCGGTTCGATGCGGCAACCGGCCAACTCCAATCGCTTGGCATGGTTGGCGAGGTGGCGAATCCGTCCTTTCTCGCCGCTGACAAGGAGTTCCGTTTTCTTTATGCGGTGAGCGAACTGGAAGGGAGCACCGGAGGAGTGGCAGCTTTCTCCATTGACCGATCCAGCGGATCTCTTCACGCCCTCAATACACTATCGTCGGGCGGTGTTGCCCCCTGCCACTTGGCCGTCGATAGAGACTCAAAGATGCTGATTGTCGCCAATTATGGAACGGGGGGCGTCTCGGCCTTCCCCATCGGCAACGACGGACGTCTCGGCGAAATGTCCTCGCTGATGACAGCCAAGGGCAGTGGCCCCAACACGGAGCGCCAGGAACGTTCCCATGCCCACGAAGTGGTGATCTCGTCTGACAATCGCATCGCCTACGTTCCCGATCTCGGTCTGGATCAAATTCGCCTCTATCGCCTCGATCCCTCGGCCGCCAAGTTGACACCTAATGATCTGCCGTTTGCCAAACAGTCACCCGGCATGGGTCCGCGTCACCTGGCTTTCACGCCGGATGAGAAGTTCGCCTATGTCATGAACGAGCTGAAGTCGGAGGTCAGCGTGTTCACCCGCGACACCGCGACGGGCAACTTGACGAAGATCCAGGACATTTCCTCGCTGCGTCCGGGCTACTCCGGAGAAAACGGTCCGGCGGAGATTCTGGTCGACAGCACCGGGAAATTCGTCTATGCAACCAACCGAGGCGAAGACACGATCGCCGTTTTCGCAATTAACCCGGCCGATGGTAAGCTCACGCTGATTCAGTCCATCTCAGCCGAAGGCAAATCGCCACGAGGCTTGGAAATCGATCCCACGGGCAGTTTCATTTTTGTCGGCAATCAGAAGTCCGATAACTTCGTCGTTTATCACATCGACAAAACCACCGGAAAGCTTACTGCAACCGGTCAGGTGACGCACATGCCGACGCCGGTTGCATTCCTGTTCGTCCCAGTTAAGTAGACCTATCATCGCTCGGGGATCACAACTGCTGAGGTCCCCGCCAACTTACTTATCCAACTCGTAAAATTCATACCGGATCGTCCACTTCATGCTCTGCTTTGGCTCTAGCTTTATGTGGATGTACGCTTCGGGGCAAACCGTGGATCGAATAGACCAGAAGTTCATCGCAGAGATGGGGCGATCCCCTATCTGCCTCACGCCGGCTTTCACTTTCTTGTTCTCAACCCGAAGATCATAATCTTTCACATCCGGGCCAAATCCTTTCAAGAAGCTGGCAGCCGATTCGTGATCTTCCAGGGTCTTCAGGTACACGAGTTCGTTTCCACGAATTGTCGCAAGCCCCTTGAAGTCGGATTCTGACTTCGGTGCAAACGGAAATTTCACAACGAAATCCGGACCCGTCGGCATGCCGTCGATGACGTAGAAATCATGATCGTAGACATCCGTCTCGATTGCGCGCTTGCCGGTGTTTGTCAGCTTATGCTCCAGCACTAACTGCGGTTTGTTTCCCACCAGGCGAACTGTTTTCTCATAGCGGTATGCATACGGCCCATCGGCCTTCAACTCCTGAATGAACTGAACTTTGTCCCGATCCGGCCGGCAAATCCAGGTGCCAGGAGTCACAATGTCATACGTGCGCGAGAAGGAGTAAGGCTCGTCGTCCGGCTTCAGCAATACACCCACCCCGATCTTTACAAAGTGCCCCCCAGGTTTGGCTTCGGAAAAGCCCAAACCACCTTCGGGGCCTTCTGCGGTTCGAAACTCCTCCACCGGACCGGTAATTGCATCATGCAGCTTCGGATCGTAATGCGGAAACCAGACACCGAAGAAATTGTGGCCTTTGTACTCCAGACTTGCGATCACGCCGGACCAGTCGAATCGGGAACCCCGGTAATATCCGCGTTCCGGATTCGGCATGTACAGTTTGGCTTTCACCACGCCATTTGAAATCTCCGTGCTGGGCGCGTCTGCCTGCGCCTTTACGCCGGGAGTTCCTAATGACAATAACAGCACGCACAGCAGGCCCGGCGTCAGAAACTCATCAACTCTAGAAAGCGCAGCGCTTACCGTCTTGAGATTATCCATTGCAGATTTACTATATGCTGTTGGATCGCCCGGAAGAAAGAATGAGTGCCTAGAGAGGTCGCGGAGGCTGCCAACCGCCGAATGCCTCTTCCAGCTCCTGGCATACGGAGAGCGCCGTCAATTCATGCCAGGGCTTTGCGACAACCTGCACATTAACCGGCAACCCATCGGCTTCGCTGCACCGAACTGTAGCTGCTGGAAAACCAGCGACACTCCAGGTCATCGTATAGCTGAACCCTTCGAAGTTGCTGTCGATTGCCGAAGAGCCATGATCCAAAGCGGTTTGCGTGTAGACCGGGCATAACACAACGTCATATCGTTCAATGAACTTGGTCATCTCGGCGCGAAACGCATCCCATCGCCCCCAGTAGCCCGCCAGCTGCGCTGCGCTTCCCCGGAACCGCCTGAAACGCTCCACGAAATTGGTTAGCAAAGGATGCACCGGATCGCTTCCGATGGACTGCAGGTAAACATCAATCCCGTCGCCGCCGTCGGCGCCTAAAATCGACATCTCGAGTTCATAGCTCTGGTCAATGCACGGGGGTCGCTTTTCCTCTACGCATACACCGGAAGCGGCCAGGTGCCGCACCGCTGCCCGAACGGCGTCGCGCACCGGGTCCGAACACTTTGCAATTCCGTTATCGACGAAAAACGCCGCGCGTAGTCCGCCCAGGCCCTTGGGCTCGAAAACCGGCACCGGAGGCGAAGTAAAGTCTGCTCCATCTTGGCCTGCCAGTAAACGAATCGCGAGAACTAGGTCTTCCGTCCAACGCGCCATCGGGCCGATTTGCCACAGCTTCTCCGCCCAGCCGCCTGCCGGAGGCACGTGCCCCGTGCGCGGCAGTCGTCCGCTTGTCGGTTTGATGGTGGTGATGCCACAGAACGCCGCCGGCACTCTGACGCTCCCCAGACAGTCGCTGCCCAACCCCAGCGGTGACCCGCAGGCTGCAATCAGAGCCGCCTCTCCGCCGCTGCTGCCGCCCGACGTGCGTGAACTGTCGTACGGATTGTTCGTTCGCCCAAAGAGCAGATTCTCCGACTCAAAGGAGAACAGAAGGTCCGGCAGGTTGGTTTTGCAAAGCGGAATACCTCCTGCCGCTCGGAGCCGAGCCACCAGCGTCGCATCGCAGCGCGAAGGGGGAGCGTTCCGGAATCCCAGTGTTCCGGCCGTGCAAGGCGTACCGGCGACCTCAATGGAATCCTTTATGGAGAAGGGAACACCATGCAATGGTCCGCATTGTTTTCCCGAGGGCAAGTTCCTGTCGGCGGCTGCCGCCTCACGCAGGGCCGACTCGCCCATCGAATAAACAACCGCATTGATTTGTGGATTGATCTTTTCGATTTGCGTCAAATGAGCCTTGACCAGTTCCACCGAGCTGGTCTCGCCTGCCCGAATCATTCTCGCCATCTCGACCGCACTGCATTGAAGCACGATCTCAATCTAGCAATGGATTCTTTGTAGCTCTTTCGTGGTCTAAGCGGACACCGCGGTCTCCGTCGAAACGCCGTGCGGACTTTCCTCCTTGATCTCGTCTGACACAACTTCGAACTTCGTCAATGTCGTGGCACCAAAGGAGGTGGTGATCGCCACGTCCGCGGCATCACGCCCGGTAGCCATCAGAACGCGGCCAATCCGCGCCCGATTGTGCCTGGCGTCGAATGTCCACCAACGCCCGTCCAGATAGGCTTCGAACCAGGCGCTGAAATCCATGGGCGAGTCCGCCGCCGGAACGCCGATGTCCCCCAAGTACCCGGTCGCGTAGCGTGCAGGAATGTTGAGTGACCGGCAAAAGGTCACAGCTAAGTGTTGGAAATCCCTGCAAACGCCCTGCCGTTCCAGGTAAACGTCCAACGCCGTCTTGGTAGAACGCGCAAACGCATAACCAAACGTCACTTTTTGGTTCACCCACTCGCATATGGCTTCTACCCGCTCCCATCCTGGCGCTGTCTGCCCGAATAGTTCATGAGCGATGTTTGACAGCAGGTCTACTTCGCAATACCGGCTGGCAAGCAAAAAGCGCAGCGTCTCGGTCGGAAGCTTCTCTACGGGGATCTGCCGAGCGCCTGGTTCCCTTGGATCAGGCTCCCCGGAATCCGCTATCAAAGTGGAATTGGAAAACCGAATTGTTCCCGTTTCCGCCAGCACTCGAAGACACGTATTGCCGAAGCTGTCCGTATAGACCTCCCGGTCAGTGGCTGGTTCTATCTGCACTTCGTCAGGCTCGCGCAAGTCGGGGACTCGCGACGGATGCACGTTCAGAAGCGCCACGATGGGAGTTGGGCACGGAACATCGAATCGTATGTCATATCCTAACCGGATCAGCATATTTCCTCACCACACGCACGTGTCTTTGGGCGGCCGGCTATCAGGGAGGCTTCGGGACTCACGAGGTCCAGATTCGCTCGTAACGTCAGTGTAGCCGAACCGCAGCATTGATTTGACTTCGTTGACTATACTTCAATTTGTTCAATCTAGTTGCGTCAAGGTTATACTCTAGAGTCAGTGAACCGAGCTTGTTCCGAGTAGAAAAGCTATCGGGGAGGGAACATTCGGAACATGGCTGTCATCTCCCAAGCCTCAGGGAACCTAAGCTTCAATCCATTCGCTGGGTATCACATTGATACTGCGTACGACGAGATGTTCCACTCGGAAGGCCTGACGCGGCCTCACTACGAACATCTCCTCAATCGCCTCCAAAGTGTCTCAATCGAAGACCTTCGCCGCAGTAAACAAGAGGCCGACGTTTCCTTCTTCAATCAGGGCATTACCTTTACCGTTTACGGCAAGAAGGAAGGGACGGAAAGAATCTTCCCTCACGATCTGCTGCCCCGTATCATCACGGGTGCTGAGTGGCGGACCATAGAAGAAGGACTTACCCAGCGCATCACGGCGCTGAATCACTTTCTTAAGGATCTGTATCACGAACGCCGCATCCTTCGGGACGGCGTCATTCCTGGCGAGATCATTTACACCTGCAAGCATTTCCGCCGTCAGATGCGGGGGGTTAAAGTCGCCCGGGATGTCTACGTGAGCGTTTGCGGAACTGATCTTGTTCGCCTTCCCACCGGCGAGTTTGTGGTCCTGGAAGACAATCTGCGGGTACCGAGCGGCGTCTCCTACATGCTTACCAGCCGCAAGGTGATGAAGCAAACCTTCCCGATGCTCTTCCGCAAATGCGGTGTTCGGCCGATTGAGCATTACAGCCAGGTGCTCCTGTCGACGCTCCGCTCGCTCGCTCCGGAAGGCCGTTCCAATCCGACCATTGTGGTCCTCACTCCCGGCGTTTATAATTCGGCGTACTTCGAACACGCCTTCCTGGCTCGACAGATGGGAATTCAGCTGGTAGAAGGTCGCGATCTGGTCGTCCACGACAACCTGGTCTACATCAGAACCACCTCCGGATTGCAGCGCGTGGATGTGATCTACCGGCGTGTCGATGACGACTTTCTGGACCCGCTGGCCTTCCGTCCGGACTCCACCCTCGGAGCAGCAGGCCTTTTCAATGCGTACCGCTCCGGCAACGTCGTACTCGCTAATGCGCTTGGAACCGGCGTCGCCGACGACAAAGCCATTTACGCCTACGTTCCGAAAATCATCCGCTACTATCTCGGCCAGGATCCCATCCTGAACAACGTCGAGACGTATCTGATGGCGGATGAGAAGGAACGGAACCATGTCGTCGAAAATCTCGACAAGTACGTTGTCAAAGCGGTCGGCGAATCGGGCGGTTATGGCATGCTCATCGGTCCGCACAGTTCGGCCGAACAGCGCGAGGAGTTCCGCCTCCGTATCCTGCAGGATCCTCGTAACTACATCGCGCAGCCAACTCTTGCTCTTTCCACCGCGCCCTGTTTTATGGAAGACGGCCACATTGAACCGAGGCACATCGATCTCCGGCCCTACGTCCTGTTCGGGGAGAAAGTGACAGTGGTTCCAGGCGGATTGACACGGGTGGCTCTCCGCAAAGGTTCTCTGGTTGTCAACTCCTCTCAGGGTGGCGGCTCCAAAGACACCTGGGTTCTGCAGGACTAATCGTAGATGGGGACTTGTATGCTTTCTCGTGTAGCGGACAGCATGTATTGGATGAGCCGCTACTTCGAACGCGCCGACCACTGCGCGCGCGTGCTCGAAGCGAACTACAATCTGATGCTCAGTCCGTCCAACGTCTCGACGGAGCAACGCTGGCTGCGCATCGCCGCCTGTCTGGGCTTTCAGCCGGACGCTTCCATTGGCGACCCGCAGCTCGCCATGATACGCATGACCTCCGATACGAAAGGCCGTGCCTCAATCGTGTCCTGTATCAGCTCTGCGCGGGAGAATGCAAGCCAGGTCCGTGAGCAGATCAGCTCGGAAATGTGGGAGCGTCTCAATCAGCTCTATCACGAAACCACGCAGTCCGGGCTTCGCGTCCAGTCTGATGCCGATCCCTTGCGTCTGGTCACCACCATCCGGGAGGGTTCGTACCGCTTCTACGGCGTTACCGATCAAACCATGAATCACGATGAAGGCTGGCAGTTCATTCAGTTCGGGAAGTACATGGAGCGTGCCTGCGCCATCTCCATCCTGCTGGACGCACACTTTTCCGCCGCCATTCCCGAAGAAGATCTCGAATGGGTCGGACTCCTTGCCAGCTGTTCTGCTTTCGAAGCGTATTGCAAGGTCTATACCGCTGATTTCAGTCCCGAGCGAATTGCGGAATTTCTGCTGCTGAATGCCGAATTTCCATACACGGTCCGGTACGCAGCGGAGCGAATGCTGGCCGCTCTCGATGCCATTGCCGAGGCTTCAGCCGTCCGGAGGCCTGCGCGAATCGAGCGCACTATCGGCCAACTTCGCGCCTCGCTCGCCTATTCTCATATCAAAGACATCATCGCTGGGGATATTCACCAATTTCTCTACGGAGTCATCGAACAATGCTGGCAGCTTCATGCCGCGGTTCATGAACTCTATATCGACTATCCGATCGAATCCGCATTCGAGGCTTAATGTTTTACGCTGTCCGTCATTTCACCCGCTTTCGCTACAGCCGCCCAGTCTGGCAGAGCAACATGGAAGTGCGTATGCACCCCAGGAGTGAGAACACCCAGCGGTGCTTTACCTTCCAGCTCTCCGTGAGCCCACGCTCGCGAATCTTCTCCTATAACGATCACATAGGCAACATCGTCCACTATTTCGACATTCCGGAAGCTCATCGGCACCTCACGATCATCGCCGATTCGCTGGTCGATGTGGACGAACCGGTCGAGCTGCCGAGATCTCTGGGCTCCAAAGCCTGGGCGGAGATCGATCGTATGATCGAAATCGACGATTACTGGGACATGCTGATGCCGAGCCATTTCGCCCGTACATCACCGGAGCTTGAGGCCTTCACCACGCAAATCGGAGTGGACCGCCGCTCGGGCGATCCGCTCCAGTTGCTGCTCGGGATGAACAATAAGCTCTACTCGGCTTTCTCCTACGCCAAACAGAGCACCACGGTCGACTCGCCCATCGAGGATGCCCTCCGCCGCCGCGAGGGTGTCTGCCAGGATTTCGCTCACATCATGATCTCGATGGTCCGCAATCTGCGCATTCCGTGCCGCTACGTCAGCGGATATCTCTGCCACGACGCGAGCCACGATGATCGTTCTACAGACGGCGCGACTCATGCCTGGGTGGAAGCGCTGCTGCCGGATCTCGGCTGGGTGGGCTTCGACCCGACCAATAATCTGCTCGCCCAAGGCCGCCACATCCGGACCGCCACTGGCCGCGACTATGCTGACGTCCCTCCCACCATGGGCACAATGAAGGGCTCGGCCGACACAGAATTGCAGGTCCGTGTTCGTGTCACTCCTTCGGAAGCCGTCCTTCCGCCGGATCAGGAGTTCGCTTCAGACGAAGAATGGTCACGCTTTCTGGAGAAGGACCAGCAAAGCGAACGACTTCTTCACGCTCAGCAACAACAGCAGCAGTAATCACTGGTGTACACGGCGCAGTCCGGCCGTGGCACCGGTTTTATTTACATTTCATCTCGCGAGGAGATTAATGTCCTACTACGTTTTGGCACTCTTGATCGGAGTAGTTGCAGGGCTGCGCGCACTTACTCCATTGGCAGCCGTAAGTTGGGCGGCGCGTCTTGGCCGCTTACATCTCGGCGGTACATGGTTGGCTTTTCTGGGTTATTCGGCCACTCCGTATATTTTCACCATTCTCGCTTTGGGCGAATTGGTGAACGATAAGCTCCCAAAGACTCCCAGCCGTAAGGTGCCCGCACAATTCGGTGCACGGATCGTGACCGGGGGGTTGGCTGGCGCGGCGATTGGAACCGCTGGTCAGAGTCTCGCTGCTGGCCTTGTCGCCGGCATTGTTGGTGCGGTCGTGGGAACGCTTGGAGGTTCGGCGATCCGGGCACGCTTGGCAAAGGCATTCGGGAACGATCTTCCTGCTGCTCTCCTCGAGGATGCGGTCGCAGTCGTCGGAGCAATCCTGATCGTCTCGCAGCTGCAGTAACCAACAGATTCTCCGCCCCTGTGCAGACCGGGCCTGTAATTTTGGTGTAACGTTCAGTATTTGTCGTGGGATTACTATGGCTTCAGGTATAAGGGCGATCCTCGCCCGGATTTTCTTGAGTACTCTACTTGGCGGGTCCGCTTGGGCCCAGTCGGAGGTGGGGCTCACCGGGATCAACAGCACCGTGACGGATCCCTCGGGCGCAGCTGTCTGCGGGGCGGCGGTCAGTGTTCACAGCAACGAAACCGGTCTGCAGCGCGAGACCAAAACTACCGATGCTGGCTTTTATACGGTTCCCGGTCTACGTCCGGGGACGTATGAAATCACGGTGCAGCAGCAGGGCTTCGCCACCGCGGTCCGCAGCGGTGTTCATCTGACAGTCGGCTCGGCAGCAACCTGGAACATCGCGCTTGCATTGGGCCAGACAGCCCAAGTGACCGATGTGTCAGCCGAGGCCGCCGTTGT
>JAOAPP010000822.1 GCA_025462985.1 Bryobacterales bacterium
ACATCCAGCGGGAAGGAATCCCGATCCCGAAGATGTATTTTGCCCGCAATGGCAAGGACGGGAACCGCTACCGGTTTCGTTCGCTAGGCTGCTGGCCGATTTCCGGGCCGGTGGAAAGCGACGCCGATACGATCGACAAGATCATCGATGAATTGGCGGTGACGAAAACCAGCGAGCGGGCGGGCCGCGCGCAGGATCATCACGAGCGCAACGCCATGCAGAAGCTGCGCGCCAAGGGCTTCATGTAAACAACCGGCCTGAGTCTTTAGCCGCCACTCTTTTAAAGCCGCCGATGCGCGGCCTCTCCCTACTTTTTTTCATGCAAACCACCCTTTTCGCCGGCGACACGCAACGTTTGAAAGTTGTTTTTGTCGGCCATGTCGATCACGGCAAATCCACGCTCATTGGCCGGATTTTTTACGACACAAAATCGCTTCCCGACGGCAAGGTCGATCAGATCAAGGCGGCGTGCAAAGAGGAGGGAATGGAATTTGAATACGCCTTCCTGCTCGATGCGCTGCTGGAAGAGCAGGAGCAAAACATCACCATTGATACGACGCAAATCCAGTTCAAGACTGCGAGCCGCCCGTATGTGATTATCGACGCGCCCGGCCACAAGGAGTTCCTCAAGAACATGATCACCGGAGCGGCGAGCGCGGATGCCGCCGTGCTGCTCATCGCCGCCAATGAAGGGGTGAGAGAACAATCGCGCCGCCACGGTTATCTCCTGAGCCTCTTGGGAATCCGGCAGGTGGTCGTCGCGGTCAACAAGATGGACCTGGTTGATTTCAGCGAGGACGTTTTTAATAGCGTTGTCACTGAGTATAAGGCGTTTCTGAGCCAGATCGGGCTTGAAGCGCGCACCTTTGTTCCAATTTCGGCCCGGGGCGGCTTCAACGTGGCCGAGAAAGCTCCCGCGCAGATGCCGTGGTATCAGGGGCCGACGATCACCGACATGCTCGATCAGTTTGAGCTGCCCAAGACCTTGACCGAGCTGCCATTGCGCTTTCCGGTCCAGGATGTTTATCGCTTCGACGAGCGCCGCATCATCGCAGGCCGCATCGAGTCGGGCACGATCAAGGTGGGCGACCGGCTGGTTTTTTCTCCCAATAACAAAACGAGCGTGGTGGCGAGCATCGAGCGCTGGAACGCGCCCAAGACCGACTCCGCCGCGGTGGGCGAAAGCGTCGGCATTACTTTAACCGAGCAGATCTTCGTGGAGCGCGGCCATGTGGCTTCCCATGAAACCGAGACGCCCATTGAATCCAACCGTTTCAAGGCGAACCTCTTTTGGATGGGCAAAAACCCGTTGCGCGTTGGCGAACGCTACAAGTTAAAGCTCACTACGCAGGAACTCGACTGCGAGCTGGTCTCCGTGGATCGCGTCATTGATGCCTCCACGCTCGAAGCGGTGGCGGAAAAACGCGATCATGTGGCGCGCAACGACGTGGCCGAGATCACCATCCAGACTCGGGCGGCGCTGGTGATGGACAACCATGACCGGCTCCCGATCATGGGGCGCTTTATCATTGTCGATAACCGGCATGTGGCTGGAGGCGGCATTATCTTCGGCGGCACCTATACCGATCGCACCAAGGTTAAATCCCAGAATATCTTCTGGAGTGAAGGCGATGTGACCCCGGCGCGGCGCGCTCTCAGAAACGGGCACAAAGGCGCTGTCATCTGGCTCACGGGTCTGAGCGGCTCGGGCAAATCGACAGTGAGCCGCGCCCTGGAACGCGAGCTCTTCAATCTGGGGATGCATACCTATATCCTCGATGGCGATAACGTCCGCCACGGACTCAACTCCAACCTTGGCTTCTCGCCGGAGGACCGCGAGGAGAACATCCGGCGCGTCGCCGAAGTAGCGCGTCTTATGGCTGACAGCGGCCAGATTGTCATCACGGCATTTATCTCGCCCTACCGCTGCGACCGGCGCCGCGCCCGTGAAATTGCGCTGGAAGGCGGCGTCGATTTTATTGAAGTCTTCATCGATGCGCCGCTTGCAGTGTGCGAAGAGCGCGACCCGAAGAGCCTATATAAAAAAGCGCGCGCCGGGGAGATCAAGGAGTTCACCGGAATCAGCGCGCCGTATGAAGCGCCCGAAAGCCCTGAGCTTACCGTGCATACCGACCGGCAGTCATTGGAGGAAAGCGTGGCAAGCATCATCGAGTATCTGCGTCCGCAGTTAAAGTCTGACTCCGACATCGAGATCTAAACGCAGCGGCATGAGACCCATGGGGATTATAGGCCCAATAGGTCCTATAAAACTAACCGCTGACAGCTTCACGGCAGGAAGATGATGTGCTCTCGCACGGTTAGCGAACCCGTGCCGCCTTTTCCACTAAAGAATCCGTAGACGCGGTTGATGCGCTGTTCGGCGATGCCGCGGATTTTTGTGAGCCCTTGGACTGGATGAATAAAGGTGCCGCTGACAATGCCGGTGGCCGGATCAATGGCGAGCTGGATGTTTTCGCTTCCAGGGCTGTCAAATACAAACCGGCTCGCGGCGTCT
>JAOAPP010000362.1 GCA_025462985.1 Bryobacterales bacterium
TTCCGGGTCGAGCGAGAGTTCGAACAGGAGTTACCCAAAAAAACTGAATCGTTCGCGCGACAGTTCGTCATCCCGGTCTCGCGCGCAGGGGCGGTGACGCGCGACGTCGGCGGCGTGGGCCGCAATCTTATAAGCGATGATGCCTTGTTTGACATCCTCACGATTGGGCAGCCCGAGGTGTTCCTTTGGGGTCACGTAGCAAAGCATGGACGCTCCGTGCCAGCCAATCATTGCTGCTCCAATGGCAGAAGTGATGTGATCGTAGCCCGGCGCAATATCGGTCACCAGCGGTCCCAGCGTGTAGAACGGCGCTTCGTAGCACATCTCGCGTTCTTTCTCGACCTGCATTGCAATCTGGTCGAGCGGGATGTGACCAGGGCCTTCGATCATCACCTGGACATTGTGTTCCCAAGCTTTCCTGGTCAGTTCGCCCAGCGTCTTCAACTCGGCGAACTGTGCGGCATCGCTTGCATCCGCCAGGCAGCCGGGCCGCAGCCCATCGCCAAGGGAAAAGCTCACGTCGTGCTTTTGGAAGATCTTGCAAATGGCGTCGTAGTGTTCGTAGAGGAAGTTCTGCTTGTGGTTCTTCACCATCCATTCGGCGAGAATGGATCCGCCGCGACTGACGATTCCGGTAATCCGGTTTCTGGTCAGCGGCACGTACTGGACCAGCACCCCGGCATGGATGGTCATGTAGTCGACGCCCTGCTCGGCTTGTTCTTCGATCACCTCGAGTATCACGTTAATGTTGAGGTCTTCCACCCTGCGGACCCGGCTCAGGGCTTCGTAAATTGGTACGGTGCCGATCGGGACGGGGGAGGCTTCGATGATGGCCTTACGAATGGCGGGAATGTCGCCACCGGTAGAAAGGTCCATCACGGTGTCGGCCCCGAACTTGACGGCGTAGTCCAGCTTCTCGAGTTCTTCGCCGATATTGGACGTGGTGGACGAATTTCCGATATTCGCGTTAATCTTGCATTTGGATGCGATGCCAATACACATTGGCTGCAGATTATGGTGATGTACGTTGGCGGGAATGATCATCCGCCCCCGCGCCACCTCATCGCGGATGAGTTCCGGCGCGACATTCTCCCGCTGAGCCACATACTGCATTTCGCCCGTGACAGCGCCTTCCCTTCCGTAGTGAATCTGGGTACGGACTGCGTCACCTTCACGTGCTGCTATCCACTCTTGGCGAGTCATTCTCCGATTATAGGTCTCGCATCCCGAACGGTCCGTATCCGAACATATTCCTATGTCGTCCATCTCCGCACAACCGGCTGATTTGGTTCATTTGGCAAAGGAAGCCGCATGCTGGCGGGTGTTATAGTGGCGGGTGATCCGGTCACGGCTCGCTTCAATCGTTCGTGTGGCAGCCATCCGGACGGAGAAGCGCACAGTGAGGAAGGAACCCAGCTTTCACTGCGCGCCTGGTGAAGTAAAGAATGCCCAGCGAAATAACTACCGCTACTCCGAATTGGACTGCACTTCAAGGCAAGGTGCTTGAAGGCGGATACGAGATAACTGAGTGCCTGCTCGCCAACCCTGCGTCCGCCTCGTTCAAAGTCCGTGTGCTTGGCGATCGTTATATGCAGGCCGTCGTCAATGTTTTTACCAACGAGGCTGCTCCGCTCGAGCAATACGCATTGTGGCAGGAAGCAATTGAGCTGCGCCACCCGAACATCTCCGCGCCTATCACGGTGGGCCGGCTGGAATGGGAAGGCGCTGCGTATCCCTACGTTGTGCTGTACAAAGCGGATGAGAATCTTGCCGGAGTGCTCGCGATCCGGGCACTGGGGACGGACGAGACGCGTGAGCTGCTTCGAAGCGTCGGAGCCGGACTGGAATATCTGCATGCTAATGGATTTGTTCATTCGGTGTTGGGTCCCGAGCGCATTCTGGCAATGGGCGATTCGATACAGCTCTCAAGCACGTCCATTCGACGAATCAACACTCCATTGGAAGGCGAATCGGAAGCGGGTTACAGGGCTCCGGAGAGCATGGGCGAGAATCTGACGGTTGCGGCGGATGTTTGGTGCCTTGGCGCAACGCTCTATGAGGCTCTAACACAAAAGAAGTCTGGCGAGGACTGCCGGGAACAGGCCAGATCTCTTCCTGTGCCGTTCGACTGGATTGTGGAGCGGTGCCTGGAGCCGGAGCCGCATGAACGTCCGACGCTGAGCGAAGTATTTGCGATTTTGAGCGGCGAGCTGAAACGGCCGGAACCAAAGCCCGAGCCTGCTCCGGTCGCGCTGGCTGCCACGGCCGGAGTGTCTCCTGCCATCGCCCCGGCGCAAGCGCCTACCGTGGTTCCGTCGGCAAATGGGCCCGGTGCAGCGCCGACAACGGCGAAGCCGGCCAATCCTCCTTTCACTCATCGGGCCCAGACTCTGCGCCCCGTCGAGTCGCCCCGTCCCAAACTGGCGCCTTCTCTCAAGCCCGTATACACGGAGAACCGTCCGCGACGGCCTCAGTTTGTCGATGAGAAGCCGCAAGAGTCTGCTCGGACAAAATTCTTGAGCTATGCCTTACTGGCGATCGTGCTGGCTGGAGGGTTGCTTTGGCTAGCCAGGCCGAAGCCGGAGAAACCGCGTCCTACTGTCAATCCAGCGGCACGCACTCAGTCGGCTACACCCACGCCTGGTTCTGAAACACGTACGGTGCAACCTCGGCCCACAACGCCGAGCGCCGATTCCCGAGCGGCGGCGGCTCCGGCGGCAGTCGCTCCGGCTGCAATCGATCCAACTGCCGCCAGATCAGCCGCGGCCGCATCATCTGGGCGGCCCGATATCTGGCGCGTAGTGGTGTTCACGTTTGCGCGGAAGGTAGATGCGGAGAAGCGGGCCCAGGCATTGGGCCAAGAGCATCCCGGGTTTAATCCCGAAGTCTTCTCACGGAATGACAGTGGACCGTACATGGTGGTGCTGGGCGGTCCCATGACGCACGACGAGGCAATGCGGCTGCGACAGAAGGCTCGATCTTCGGGCTTTCCGCGCGATAGCTACGCGCAGAACTTCAATCGCTGAGAATTAACCGGCCCCCCACGGCGGCAGCTTGATAGCAGGAGCCCACGGGGGCGCCCCTGCAGTCTTCAGCCTTCGCCGGAACACGGTGCCGCCACCGGCCGCGTACAGCGTGTGCCAATCTTTTCCGCCGAAACTGATGCCCGTGACCCGAGCGCCGTTCGGTAGGGGCAAAATGGCCGTAACGCGCCCGTTGCGATCGAATACCTGGACGCCGAGGTCAGTTCCCACATACGGCCGACCGTCGGTGTCCATCCAGATTGCGCCCGCTTCACCTTCACCTTCGGAGCCGGGCGTCGCAACGGCATAGAAGAGTGCTCCCGCGTCCAGAGTGCCGTCTGCTTGCACGCGATAGCTCATGGCCCATCGCGATCGGGTTTGAGTCACCATGAGCCACAGCCCATCCGGTGAGAATGCGAGTCCTGCGGCGCCTTTCAAGCCCTTATCGAGCCGTGAGCTCCTGCCATTCCCGGATATCAGCCAGAGCTCGCCGTCTCCGTCGGCCGTTTCCACCGTGGCGTAGACCTTCCCGTCGTTCCGCACGGTCAAGCCTCGCACTCGCAGGCCGTGACCGAGGATCTTTTCTTCAGCAGCCCCCGAATGCCCACGCCCATCTGGACCAAAGGCCAGCATTTCCTCAGTGTCAGCGTGTGCGCAGGAGTGTGCCGTCTGATCTTCCGCGATCCGCGTCGTTGTGCTCGCGTAGATGTGACCTTGCGGGTCCGCGGCAATGAAGGCAGAGTCACGACAGCGGTCAGCAGCGATTTCCCAGTCGGAACCTTCCTGCAGGATCGCTTTCAGGACAGGATTGCCAGACGGCTTGCGTTCTACCAGCCTGGGCCAATCGCGCCACAGCCAGCGCATGGCGTCCGGAAAGACCGACGCAGCGTGCGTGTCGTTGTGCGTTCCATTCCCCCAGACATGGCGTACATCGTAGCCAGCAAAAGCGAGTGCACGTTCCATTGTTTGATTCGACATCCACCAGTCGCCCATCTCCGGCCCGCCGCCCCACTCGTCATACGCGCCATCTTCCATGAAGATCCTGAGCGGCTTTGGTTCCGTTTTGCGAACGAGAACGTAGTATTGTTCGCCGCCGCGCATTCCGACGAATGTACCGATTGCAGTGAAGACCCTGCGGAACTCGTCCGGACGCTGCCAGGCAACCGTGAAGGCGCCGATGCCTCCGGTGCTCGCTCCGCCGATAGCGCGGTCGTTCGGATTCTTGGAAAGCAGGATCGGTTGGCCATCAGGCGCTGTGTGCTTTTCGACGGCGGGCAAGACCTCCTCCAGCAGAAAGCGCGGCAAGCGGTCGCCCAGGCTGTCGAATTCGAAACTGCGATTGTGGCGCGGGTTTTCTGGAGGTTTAGCGGACTCGACGGAGCCTGAAGAGAGCCCGACGGCGATGGTGACGGGCATGGCGCCTTGTGCGATGAGATTGTCGAACACCACGGGGGTGCTGAAGCCCAAGGCATCAAGGCCCACGTAAACGCATGCGGGCTTCTCTGCACGATATGCGGCAGGTACATACACCGTAACGGTGCGTCGTGTGCCAGGAAAGATTTTTGAATCTGCCATTGAGAACTCAAAGGTCTTTCCGGCGGGAATGTTGGAGTGCGGCTTGGAATCAGGACCTAGCGGGTATTCGTCCGAGGGCGCTCCGACAGGCTGCGGCACTTGCGTATAAGAGGAGATGCCTAGCAGCAGCCATGGAACTGCGGTCAAGAACAGCACTCGCAGTCCGGCTTTCCTTCGAGCTTGTCTGGACACAGTGGTAAACAGGTATTTGCTGTTTCGCAGAATTCTTGTTCCTCTTCTCGCCGTTTGCGTTTTGGCATGCTCCTCTGCTGCCGACCAAGCGCACAGGCCTTTGCAGCGCATCGATCGATTCGCCGAGACGATGGGAACCACATTTTCCGTCTCGGCGTATGTTTCGGACCCGGAGCTTGCACAGAATGATATCGAAGCCGCGTTTGCCGAAGCTCGCCGGATCGATAACCTGCTCTCAAACTATAAGCCAGACAGTGAACTGAGCGGCGTCAACGCTCGTGCGGGGGATGCTCCGGTGAAAGTGTCGCCCGAACTGCTTAGCCTGCTGCAAACGTGCCTCGCGGTAAGTCGCCAAAGCTCCGGCGCCTTCGATATGACTGTCGGTCCTCTTATGAAGCTGTGGGGCTTCTATCGTGGCGAGGGGCGTGTGCCCGATGCGCGGGCGATCTCGGACCGTCTTCAGCGTGTGGGCTACCGTTACGTCGCGTTAGATGCGGAGCAGGGAACAGTGCGATTTCTGAAAGCCGGCGTAGAACTGGACCCGGGCGGCATCGGGAAGGGTTATGCGATTGACCGGATGGCGGCAATCCTGATGGCCCGAGGCTTTAACTCGGCGCTTCTTTCGGCCGGCGGCAGCAGCATCTATGCAATCGGTGCGCCGCCAGACTCTGCGCCTGGCTGGAAAATCACGGTTCAGGATCCATTGGATAGCGGCAAATCGGCGACTTCCGTTTATCTGAAGGACAAGTCGCTTTCCACATCGGGAGGCTACGAGAAGTTCTTCGAGAGCGGAGGACGGAAGTACAGCCACATCATGGACCCGCGCACGGGATATCCGGTCCAAGGGATGCTGGCGGTGTCCGTAGTTTGTCCTCGTACCCTCGATAGCGAAATCTGGGCCAAGCCGTTCTACGTTTTGGGCCGCGCGTGGACGGAACAACATATTCGGCCGGACTTCGAAGTGTTTCTGTGCGACGGTTCCGGGAAAGAGGATTGCTCCTGGATACCGCAGCGACATCATTCGTAAGATATGATTCTGCAAAGACCCGGCGTTGTCGCCGGAGCCGTGCACTGCTAGCTCGCAAACAATGAATCGCCGAACATTTCTCAATCTCGCTGCTGCTGCTCCGCTCCCCTTGATGGCCATGCCAGCCGATTGGAAGGAGATTCCTGAGTACCGCATCGTCGATCGATCTGGCACAAGGCGATCGAGTAACGGATTGCCGGGACCGTTCCCGGGCCGGTATGTGCGCGTGCATTCGGAAAAGGCGATCGACATCCCTTCGAACCGGATCGATGCTCCTACGGTGCGAACGATGTTATCGGCCGGAATGCGCCAGCTTACGGGAGCGTCCGACGATCGCGATGCCTGGGCTCGGTTCATTTCGCCGGAGGACGTGGTGGGCATCAAAGTGAACTGTTCCGGTGCGCCGGTTATTAATTCGAATCCGGAATTGGTGTCCGCGATCATTGAGAATCTACTTTCGGTTGGAGTTCCGGCCCATAACATCTACATCTACGATCGGTTTGGGAACCAGATGCGCATCGTGAACTTTGAGGCATACGTTCCGGCCGGCGTTCAGACTGCCGCAGCCGAGCATTCGCGCGGCTCGATCCTCGGCTATGATCCTTTCACCTATGTCGAAGTGGACTTCTTCGGAGAAGACGATACTCGCTCGAATCTCATCAGGCTGGTTGCGGAAAGATTCACAAAAGTGATCAACGTTCCGACATTCAAGGAACATCGGGCGGCGGGAGTTACTGGCTGCCTCAAGAATATGGCGTACGGGAATTTTTCCAATGTCGCCCGTTCTCATCGATGGGAGAAAACGAATACATATTCTTTCGTCGGTACTCTGGCTTCGGTTAATACCTTGCGATCAAAGACTGTTCTGAATGTGGCCGATGGGATCCGGAGCCTGTGGCACGGTGGGCCATTCTGCCAGGATCCCCGCTTTCTATTTTTTCCAAAAGAGATTGTGGTCGGGACCGATCCAGTCGCAATCGATCGACATCTGGTGGACATGGTGGAAGAGAAGCGACGCCAGGAGGGCGCGCCGTCGCTGTTCAACCGCTCCTCAGAGCATCTCAAGCCTGGTCCGGAGCTTGATCCTAAATACAACAGCTTTATTCGAGAGCCGGGACACGTGGAGTATGCGTCTAAGCTGGGCCTCGGCGTCTTTGACAAAGCGAAGGTCAAAGGGGAAGTTGTTTCTCTGTGACGCTTCTAAGTGTTGCCTTACTGGTTCCGTCATTGTTCTGGGACAAGGGTCCGCAATCCGCTCCCGAGTTGTTGCGCAGTGGCGTGACGTCCATTGTGGCGTCTCCCGAGATCGCAGCGACGTGGAAGAATCAACCAGCGGTCCGAGTCACCGCGGCCGATCCTGCCAGCTTCGAGAAACTACCAACACCCGGGATCTCTTTCCGTTCCGATGTGGCGTCCGCTACGCGAGAACCGTGGGTCGATTCAGACGGCTGGCATTATCTGCGCCGGCCAGATGGCCGGTTCCTTTATGATGTGCCCGGTCCCACGGCGGATCTGGCGGCGGCGGAAGCGTTTGCCTTCGGCGGCCAAGCGGCTATCAAGACCGACGGGGCCGGATTGCCCTCTCTGGCGAAAATGCTGAAGTTCCTGGCCGGCATCCAGGATGAGCAGTTGCGGCCGGTGGTGAACATTGCGTTTGTCGACGATGGTTCGACAAGGTCGGCCGAGTGCCTGAATCTGTTAATCCGGCGCAACCTTCTCGTGCAAGCCAGTAAGTCACCTGTTTCGACCTCGACGCTGCTGCCGGTTGTGCTTGGATCAGCGGACTATCCCACCAAAGATGCTTCCAATCCGGTTGTCTTCGCTCAACAGGTACGTGAACACCTCACGGACGGGAAACGCTCTCTTAGAATCTACGGAAGCGATGTGGTTATTGGACGGCTCGCCTCTAATGGTGGTAAGACGAGAGTCTATTTACTTAATTATGGGACGGGCAAATATTCCGTTGACGGAATCAGGGTCCGGGTGCTCGGGCGCTACTCGAAGGCGCAGGTCTTTGACCCGGAGGGTTCCAGCAGCAAGCTGATCGATACTCTTTTCGATTCCGAGGCGGCCGAATTTACGCTTCCGAAGTTGAAGACATTTGCAGTCGTAGATTTGGACATGTAGTCTGCGATTTGCAAATGGAACAGTACGGCTCGTCTCGCCAGTCCCTCGAGCCACACCGCTTCAGCCGAAGTTGGCCCTTAGATGACTCCTGGAGGGAATGACGGTTCGGCCCGGCGGCAATAGTTCAACAGACTCTCCCATGGATCGTTCGTCGCCGGTGCGTTTCCGGGCGCGGCCTACAATGTGAAATTGGAAGCCAGCCAGCCAAAACGCGCCGCCATCCTCTATAATCCGGTTGCACGGGGTCTCGCACGCCACCGCCATCTTCTCGAAGGCGTCGTCGGCGTGCTGGGCCGTCAAGGCATCTCGGCCCGGCTCATTCCGACTGAGGCGCCCGGCAGTGCTGGGACTCAGGCGCGCGAGCAGATCAAGGATGGGTGCGAACTCATCATCGCTGCCGGCGGAGATGGAACCATAAATGAAGTCGCAAATGGAATGCTCAACACGGACGTCCCGCTCGCGATTCTTCCGGGTGGAACAGCCAACGTTCTAGCGCGGGAGATGAGGATCCCAATTCACCTGGAGCGGGCTGCGGCTCAGGTGTGCCGGATGCGCCGTCACAGGATTTCGGCAGGCAGTCTTCGAATCAACGGCGCCCATCCGCGGTGCTTCCTCTGCATGGCAGGCGCGGGACTGGACGCTGAGATTGTTTCCCGCCTCAACCTGGACTTCAAGGCCAGAACAGGAAAACTTGCTTACTACGTCACTGGCTTTGCACAAGTGTTCCGACCTCTCCGAGAGTTCGGAATATCGATTGATGGGAAGCGCTATGACGCCAGTTTCGCTTTGATCAGCCGCGTCAGGAACTACGGCGGCGACCTTGAAATTGCCCGGGGCGCGTCCCTGCTGCGAGACGATTTCGAGGTGGTTCTTTTCCGCGGAACAGTTAGTTTGCGCTACCTGCACTACCTGCTCGGCGTTGCGCTGAAACAGGCGCATCGAATTCCAGGCTGTACGTTCGTCCGCGGAAGGCGGGTGGAGTGCCCGGTACCGTCCAGTGGCGGCATCTATGTACAGGTGGACGGCGAATTAGCCGGCCAGCTTCCCATGACCGCCGAGATCCTGCCAGGCGCGCTCACTATGCTGGTCAGTCCGGAGTACTTGTCACGCGAACAGTTGCTCATCGCAGCCGCCTGATACATGGACAACGTGACGCATTCCCTGACGGGCCTGGCTCTGGCCCGCGCTGGCTTCAACCGTCTCAGTCCGCGAGCGACGCTGCTGCTCCTGCTTGCCGCAAACGCGCCTGACATCGACATCCTTGCGGCCCCTTTCGGAGCTCTTCGCTACTTCGAGGCGCACCGTGGTTACACCCATAGCCTGCTTTTCCTGCCCATTATGGCGGCGATTTCCGTGCTCGTCACGTATCTTATCTATCGCGAGAAGCCCGCGGGGCGGCGCGACGCGTTCAGGGCCTGGCTGCTTGCCTGCGCCGGTGTAGCCAGCCATCTTTTGTTGGACTGGACAAACCCATACGGCGTTCGTCTCCTGCTGCCTTTTTCGTCGCGCTGGTTCGCTTTAGATTTGAACAATCTCACGGATGGTATCTTTCTGACAGCCTTGGTGCTGGCCGCGATCTGGCCGCTGTTCTCCCGGCTGGTCGGGGGCGAAATCGGCGAGCAGCGGGTTTCGAAGGGGCAGGGAAGCGCGATAGCCGTTCTGGTTTTCTTTCTGGTTCTCGATTTTGGCCGCTTCCTGATGCACGCAAGGGTCGTTGCTCAACTTTCTTCGCGGCTTTATGACGGCGCGATCCCGACGACTGTGGCTGCTTTGCCCTATGCCATCAACCCCCTTCATTGGACCGGCATTGTGGAGACGCCCGACAGCTTCCACAGCATCGATGTTGATCATCTTCACAATGCCGAGCCGCAAGCCGGCGCCGTGCTGTACAAGCGCCCGTTCGATCCGGTGAGCGATGCTGTACGCAACACTCCGCCCTTCCACTACTTGCAGTACTTCTCACGATTTCCCATATGGTCGGCGGAACCGGTGACGCTGCCAAGTGGATCCGCTACCCGGATCGATCTCACCGACCTTCGCTTCGGAGCGCCAGGGGTGGGAAGCTTTCACTGCGTGGGCCTGGTCAACACAGAGGGAAGAGTGCTTCTGTCTGTGTTCACCTTTGGCTCCGGAGCGAATGTAGGGCGGGGCCGCTGATTGTGTCCATGAACGGTCGTGATGTGACAATAAAGGCGATTACGCCCATGCTCAAGTCGGTCTCCTGCTTCACGGTCTTATGCTGCCTCTTCTTTGCGGGGACAATTGTGTCCGCAGTTCCATCCAGCGCAGAGGATACAGCCAAACATCCCA
>JAOAPP010000377.1 GCA_025462985.1 Bryobacterales bacterium
GACCCGCTTCCAGACGACCTCACCGTCGCCGGCCCAGTCTCCCCATCCCTCTTCGTCAGCACTTCCGGGACTGATTCGGACTTTGTGATAAAGCTCATCGATGTCTATCCGCACGACCGCAACGAAAGGCTGGACAACTATCAGCAACTGGTGCGCGGCGAGCCCTTTCGCGGCAAGTTCCGAAACAGCTTCGAAACACCGCAGCCGTTCACGCCCGGAGAGGTCCAAGAAATTCAGTTCGAGATGCCGGACGTATACCACTGCTTTCGAAAAGGACACCGGATCATGGTGCAAATCCAGAGTTCATGGTTTCCTCTAGTGGACTTGAATCCTCAGAAGTTCACGGATATCCCGACGGCACAGCCAGCCGACTTTCAAAAAGCCATCGAGCGAGTGCACCACTCCCCCGAATCGCCATCGTCGATCGGCCTGGGCGTGGAAAAGCGTTAAATTCCAGTCATACTGTGGTCGCCATGTACTACCGAACACGCGACTTTACGTCTTCTGCGTTTAGGATGGAGGGAACATCATGACCAGAAGAACCTTTGTGAAAAAAGCTCAGTTGATCACGGGCGTCCTTCTCAGCGGCGCTGCGTTTTCGGGGCTCGCTTCAGCTCAGTCATACCGGTTCTTTCCGGAGCACCGTCGTCCGGTGGAAGCAACGCTTCGGGACCTGGAGGAGGTCTCCTCTCGGAGCACCTATGACCGCCATCAGCGAGAACGCTACGACAACGCCATCCGGCATCTACAGGAATTCGGAGATCGCCTGCACGAGGGTGGCTACTTCGACAAGGGCAAGCTGGACCAAGCCATCGGAGACGTGCAAAGCGTTCTCGATCACAACAGAATGAGCAACAGGGCACACGACATCCTGTACCGTGACGTCTCGGACCTTCGAGACCTGCGCCGCCGCTTCAACGACCGCAACCGCTATTACCGCTAGCGGCGGAATCTCTGAAGCACCTTTACCTCCGCCGGGGAAAGATGGCGCGATTGCCCGGGCATCAAGCCATGGAGTCGCAAATCCCCAATCGCGATACGGGTCAGGCGAAGAGTCGGAAAGCCCACTGCCGCCGTCATGCGGCGAACCTGGCGGTTACGACCTTCGGTGATCGTCAGTTCCAGCCACGAGGTCGGAATGGATTTCCGCACACGGATAGGCGGGTCGCGCGGGGCAATATCGGGCTCCTCGATCGCCCGCGCGTCCGCAGGCTGAGTACGGTAGCTACCGATCGTGACGCCCATCGCAAGTTGCTGCAACGCCGCTTCCGTCACACATCCTTCGACTTGCACCCAGTAAGTACGGCGATGAGCGAATCGCGGATCGCTGAGTCGATACTGCAGCGCTCCATCGTCGGTGAGCAGCATCAGCCCCTCGCTGTCGTAATCCAGCCTGCCGACCGGATAAACGCCGGGCTCTTTGATGAAATCAGCCAAGGTCAGACGACGTTCCCCGCTTGCGGGAGCGGTCAACCCCTGCGTAAACTGGCTCAGCACATTGAACGGCTTATAGAAGATGAGATATCGGGATGGCACAAAGGCGGAATTTCGGGCGTCTATCTAGGGAATGTCTCTCATCCATCAAGCAACGGAGCCGGAACGCCGCCCCAAATCGCCGCTCAGAGCGATTCTGCCTTACACGACGGTCCTAACGATCATCGTAGCCCTGTATGTTGCCTGGATCATGTATTCACGTCATCAGACGGCGGTGGACTCGGCCCAGGTAGCGGAGGATCAGAAAGCAGAGGCGCAAAAACGGGTCAGCGACCAGATTTTCGGTTCCGGCGAGGTGAAATTCACCACCCTCGAAGCATCCGACGCCGAAGTGCGGCCCGGACAAACCACACAACTCTGCTACGGCGTCGTGAACGCCACGTCGGTCAAGATCGACCCGCCAATCGAGCAGATCAAACCCTCCTCCCGCCACTGCATGGAGATCGCACCCAAGAAAACCACGGCCTACACCGTCACGGCGTCCGACGCCAAAGGAAACAGCAAATCGCTCACGCTCACCATCAGAGTGAAGTAGATTGGCCCTCTATCAGGTAGGATGGTGAGCGGAGGAATGGCCGAGTGGTTGATGGCGGCGGTCTTGAAAACCGTTGACGGGGAAACTCGTTCGGGGGTTCGAATCCCTCTTCCTCCGCCAAGCCTTTGCCAATCAGCAACTTAGCTGGTCGTCAAACTTGCTGCTACAGCCCTGGCCTCACCAACTAAGAGGTTCGCTGCTCGGTGAAACATAAGCCCGCCAGGCCTTCTCACCCAGCCTTTCCGGACGAGTGAGAAGACCGTGGCACAGGGTTTTTAGTCAGGCGTCTGATTGCCTGGTTTCAGAGGAGCGCCCGTATACTCGTTGAACCGCTTGGGTTCCGGAGAACCGTGACGGATTAGCCGATCCGTGAATGGCATAGGCTGGCCGGCAGGGCCCATAGCCTTCCACCACATGGGGAGTGTTTTGAAGACAAACACCATGTCGTAGTCGGCCGCTATGCTCCCGGTGCCTGGATCTTGTGGCTCTGTGCCAGGGCGAGATTGGAACCAACGCATCCAATCCGCAGAGCCTGGCGCTGGCGAACAGATATAGGGATCGCCCGGGTTTCCATTCGGGCAAGGTTTGAACGGCGGATCATTCGGACCGGTCTTCGGATTGGCGTACGAAGGCAGCAGGAATGAGAGCATCTTATGTTGTTTGGGCTGCCATTCTGCCGGTCCATGACAACTCATGCACGACGAGTTTGGCGCGTTCTTGATCACGGTGTTTCCGAACTGGATATCGTTCCGAGCGCCATCGTTCGGACCCGATAGCCGTCCACCCCAGCCAAGCGTCTGCTTTGAATACTTCGGGGCAGATGGATTGATCCAGTTTTCCTTCAGTGGCGGCGGAGGATTTAGCGCAGAGTTAGCCTCCGGCTCATTACCCCACATTGCACCTAGAGGCACCATCTTGTCCCAGGCATCATTGCCGCGGACTCGTGAATCATAGACTAGTGTCGAAAATACCCAGCCTGTTTTTGGTGCCGCCACCGAGTCCTTCACGATAATGTCAAACTGCATCACGTATCCGTTGACCACTGAGGTTGGAAGAGGCTTCGCCGCAGGAATAGAGATGAACAGGGGCCACTTCGCAGCGCCGTCTGTAGCTGGCCACCAGTTACTCTGGACAGCAGGATCATCTGACACGAACACCGCCGCCTTCACAACCACCGAACCTTCCGGGAACTGGAAATTAGCGGTATTGATGGCGGGATTCATCGCATTACGACCCCACACCTTGTACAGGGTGTAGGCAGCCCTTTCGTCATAGAACGTGAGTACGTGTGTATCGAAGGTGGTCTTCAGGCCAGTTCCTGGGAAAATGCTCGGCCCGAAGGTGCCCGCCGGATAGGTTCCATGTATGCTCTCACGCACCGATCCCAGCCAGGGTTCGGTGTACCAGTGTCCCTCCGCCGCGTCCCAGCTTGGATCCAGGAACAGCTTTCGAGCGTTGGGCGCCACATACTGCTTCAGTGCGCTGACGTAAGCCGCTGCATTCTGTACGTTAATCGGACCGTGGCCAATCGCCCGTGACCACGGCGGGTCTTTGATTGGTGGCAACGGCTCTGCCGGCCAGGCGTGACTCAGCTTAAACAATGGCCCGTTGTACTGTGAACGATCGGGGATGGCGCCGTTGTTTGTCTTGAACGGATCTTTCGGCACATCTGCTTGATCCACCAGCAGGTGCTGTGC
>JAOAPP010000420.1 GCA_025462985.1 Bryobacterales bacterium
GAGGTGAAGGTGAACCTCGAAGCCAACCATGCCACGCTGGCCGGCCACAGCTTCGAGCATGAGATCGCCACGGCCGGGTCCCTAGGTATCCTAGGCTCGCTCGACATCAACCGCGGTGACGCGCTGCTGGGCTGGGATACCGACCAGTTCCCGAACGATCTGTGGACTTTGACGATGTCGATGTATCACGTCATCAAAGCGGGAGGCCTGGGGCAGGGCGGCTGCAACTTTGACGCCAAGGTCCGCCGGCAGAGCTTTACACCGGAGGACATGATTGCCGCGCACGTGGGTGGCGCGGATCTCTGCGCCCGCGCATTCCGTACCGCCGCGAAGCTCATCGAACAGGGCAAGTACGACGCGATCCTCTCGGAGCGCTACGCGGGCTGGAAGTCCGGCAAGGCTGCAGAGATGTTGGCCGGGAAGTTCTCGCTCGATGAGATTGAGAAGATGGCGCTCGAGGACAACATCAACCCGCAGCCGAAGTCAGGCAAGCAGGAGCAGATCGAAAACCTGCTTGTGCGCACCATCTACTCCGACAAGCTGTAGAGGAGCCGGTCCATGAGGTTGTGTTCGATCGCGAAGCTCACCGCGGTGCTGCTGTTGTCCCTGGCCTCGAGCCTGCTTCTGCTCGCCTTGCCTATGGGAGCGCAGACGCCTACGAAGCAAGATCCCTACATGGATCCGCGGCTTCCGACAGCGCAACGCGTGGACGATCTCGTGAAGCGGATGACTCTGGCCGAAAAAATAGCGCAGATGCAGAGCGAAGCCCCGGAGATCCCGCGCCTTCATATCGCCGACTACGACTGGTGGAACGAAGGCCTGCATGGCGTGGCGCGTTCCGGCTATGCAACAGTTTTTCCGCAGGCGATAGGTCTTGCGGCGACCTGGGACACGGCGTTGATCAGCCGTGTGGCCGACTCGATCTCAACCGAGGCGCGCGCGAAGTATAACGAGGCCCAGCGCCAAGGCAATCACTCCATCTATTACGGTCTTACAATCTGGTCTCCGAACATCAACATCGTCCGCGATCCTCGCTGGGGCCGGGGCCAGGAGACGTATGGCGAAGACCCGTTCCTTACCGGAGAAATCGGGTCGGCGTTCGTTCGCGGTCTGCAAGGAACGGATCCCGGTTTCCTGAAAACAGTAGCGACTGCGAAGCACTTCGCGGTTCACAGCGGGCCGGAGTCCGCGCGCCACAACTTCAACGCTGTCGTATCCCCGTATGACTTGGCGGACACCTACCTGCCTGCCTTTCGGCAGCTGATGGTGGATGCGCATGCCGCGAGTCTGATGTGCGCATATAACGCGGTCGACGGTGCGCCTGCCTGCGCCAGCACCATGCTTCTGCAACAAACTCTCAAACGCGACTGGCACTTCGATGGATATATCGTGTCGGATTGCGCCGCTATCACTGACGTTGCCGTGGGACACAAGTTTGCCCCGGACATGGCTCACGCTGCGGCGGCATCGGTGAAGGCGGGCACGGACCTGAGTTGCGGCAAAGAATACGCCGCTCTCGAGGAAGCGGTCCAGAAGGGCTTGATCACCGAGGCCGAAATAGATGCATCCGTAAAGCGGTTGTTCGCGGCGCGCTTTCGCCTCGGCATGTTCGATCCGTTGGAGCGGGTTCCGTACAGCCGCATCTCCTTCAGCGAAAACAATTCTCCCGCTCATGCGGCGCTTGCCCTTCAAGCCGCGCGTGCGTCGATGGTCCTGCTCAAGAATGATGGCGGCGCCCTGCCGCTGAAGAAGTCGCTGCGGTCTGTCGCCATCATCGGACCGAATGCCGCCGCGCTTCCCGCGTTGGAAGGCAATTACAACGCCATCGCGGCGCGTCCGGTGACGCCGCTGGCCGCTATGGAGTCTCGCCTTCCCGGTCACGTAAAGTATGCGCAGGGTTCACCCTATGTGGAAGGGTTGCCGGTTCCTGTTCCGGAAACTCTCTTCTCTCCAGCACCGGACCGCACTGGGCAGCGCGGCTTGAAAACGGAGTTCTTCAATGGCAGCAGCCTTAGCGGTGAGCCGGTGGTCCGCCGTGTCGACCGTAACATCGACTTTGACTGGAATGGCGCCGCGCCGGTGCCGGGGGTATCCCCGACCAGCTTCTCCGTACGCTGGAGCGGGACGCTGACGCCGCCTGCTCCCGGCACCATCGGCTTCGGATTTTCGATGGCGCACTGCAGCACGTGCGAGGATGCCGAGACGGTGAAGGTCTGGCTGGATGAAAAGCTGGTCTATGACTTCATCCACCCTGCGATGCATGGACGCCGCGCTCCAACCCGTCCGTTCGAGTTGACCTTCAGCGATGTTCATCCGCACGCGATCCGCGTTGAATATACCCACGATGCTCCGCACTTCGGTGCGGGCCTGACCTTCAACTGGAGGCCTCCGGTGGATGTACTGCGCGAGCAGGCGGTAGCGGCCGGGTCAGGCGCCGATACGATCATTGCATTCCTTGGGCTAAGCCCTGAACTCGAAGGCGAAGAGATGCCTGTACATGTGGATGGCTTCGACGGTGGAGACCGCAACACGATCGAACTGCCCGCGGCTCAGCAACAACTTGTTGCCGCACTCGCAGGCACGGGAAAGCCCCTGATTGTCGTTCTAATGAACGGAAGTGCGCTTGCACTCCACGGCGCAGCCGAGAAAGCAGCGGCGATTCTGGAAGCCTGGTATCCGGGGCAGGACGGTGGTACGGCGATCGCGGAGACTCTGTTCGGTGAGAACAATCCGTCGGGCCGGCTGCCGGTTACGTTCTACGCCGGCACAGATCAACTGCCTGCGTTCGACGACTACTCCATGAAGAACCGCACCTACCGCTACTTCACCGGCGTGCCACTGTACCGCTTCGGTCACGGACTCAGTTACACCAGCTTCGCATACGGCGGCGCGAACGTGTCTACAGCCAGGCTGCGGGCGGGCGCTCCGCTCTCCGCCAGCGTGCAGGTAAAAAATACGGGAGGACTGGACGGCGATGAGACTGCTGAAGTCTACCTGGTTCCCAAAGGAAGATCGAAGAGGCCGATACAAAAGCTCGTGAGCTTTAAGAAGGTGCATCTCAGGAAGGGGGAAACAAAGACTTTGCAAATGACGATAGACCCTCGCCAACTGAGCATGGGCGCGGCTCCGGCGGACCCCGGCCCGCGGTGACCACGGGATCCTTGCGCGACACGCCGGAAGTTTCCCGTGGTCAGTGTCGGTTTCCCACGTTCTCGTGGGAAACCGACACCCCCCTCGACTCAGTCCCGGAAGACCTCGATG
>JAOAPP010000447.1 GCA_025462985.1 Bryobacterales bacterium
GTTCGCGGGTCCGACAGGCCGCGGCGATCACGTCAGCTTCCAATCCGCCTAGGCTGACCAAAATTAAGCTGGGAGGTTCGCGCCTGGCTTTGGCAACTCCGTCCGCTTCGTGTCTGGCTGGATCGACGCGGTAGCCCTCTGCTTCTAGCAATGCTTCGATACCGTCCCGTGTTTCCTCTACGTCCTCCAGCACGAGAATGAGTGCGCCGCTCTCCTCTTCGGTTGTCGCGTGTCCATGCTCCATTTTTTGCCGCCTTCGGAGACACTTCCATCGTAGGGGAAAGAGGAACGAGCTGTCTGTGCGATGAGGCACATGCGCTGTTCATTCCGACCGTCGGCCGTTACAATTTTGGATCCATGCGGTCCTGGTCTTCCAGACCAAAGTCCAACGAAATACTCGGCAGAATGGGATCCGGCCGCGAACGTTCGGCGACTCCGGATAGAGATCGACGCACAAACGCAAGCGGTAGCGAGACCTGTTGGCCGACGTCCTAAGTGTCCGGCCTGCTACGTGGTTCGATTTAGACTATGGCAAGCGGCGCGGCAGGAAGCAATCTGACAACGAAACCGCCTCGGCGCGTGTCTTTCGACAGGGATTCACCATAACCGCTCTGAACATCGATTTGGTCCCACAGTCCTTCCGCATTACTTCAGTAGCGATTCCCCACAGCAATTGAGACTTGCCGTAAACTGACCTAATTCATGGCATCTCCGCTCTCAGGCGACATCAGAATGCAACTGCAGAAGGTGCTTGCGAGTGAGGTCTTCGCGCACGCTGAGCGAATGCAGCGCTTCCTGGAATTCGTGGTTGAGCACTCTCTCCTCTCCGAATGAGCCGCTAAAAGAGATGACCATCGGAGCTGGGCTCTACGCTTCGCATGGAGAATTCGATTCGCGGATCACTGCTGTCGTTCGGGTGGACGCCACCCGTTTGCGCGCAAAACTTCGGGCATACTATGCATCGGAAGGCGTCACGGACCCCTTGACCATCGATCTCCCGAAGGGAAGTTACACGCCCGTGTTTCGTGACTCCTCGGTTCCGAACGACTCACGGCCTCTCACGCCTGTCCATTCGGCCGAACCTTCCATCGCGGTTCTCCCTTTTCGAATCTCAATCCTGTACCTGATGACTATTTCAGCGATGGTCTCACTGAAGAGATCACTCATACGTTGTCATCGGTGCGCGGCATTCGTGTCGTCGCACGTCCGCATTCGCGTTTAAGCACAAGAACGCCGATATTCGGGAGGTTGGCCGCGCGTTGAATGTCGCTTTTGTCCTCGAAGGAAGCGTTCGCAAGTCGGGGGAACACTGCGTATCACTGTGCAATCAGCCAGTACCACGGACGGCTATCAATTATGGTCGCGGCGCTACGACCGGAAAACTGAAGATGTATTTACTGTTCAGGAAGAGATTGCCCGTACGATTACCGACATGCTCAGCGCCGGCGCTGCAAATCATCCGCGGGCTCAGTTGGTAAACAACACCGTGGATTTCGATTCCTACGAATGGTAGCTTCGCGGCCGACACCACTTGAACCGCCAGACCAGTCAAGAACTGCACCGGGCCATTGAGTGCTTTCAACAGGCACTGCTGCGCAGCCCACGCTATGCTCCAGCCTTCAGCGAAATGGCCGTTGCCTGGCTTTAACGATAGACGCTCACCGCCTGCTGATGGAATTGGATTGGGGGACGACAGAGTGTTCGAATAGCTGGCGCGCAGTCACAACGAACGCGCGGCTTGGCTCATGTATTTGGCAACCGATCCGCGATTCGACCCGCTGCGTGAAGATACCCGCTTCCGCTCCTTTCTTCAAAAACTCGGTCTGCCTCTGATCGCTTATCCAGCCCCTATCCCAAGCAGGGCCGGCACCGTTTGAAACCGTTCATACTGGCGGATCTCCGCCAAGGCGGTGCAGACTTATCTGGAACACTATGTCGCTAACCGCTGCTCTGAAACGCTCTCGAATTTCGGGCTCTGACAAGACAGCCATCGCCTTCGGCGACCAATCCTGGACGTACGCCGAATTCGACGAAATCACGGACACCATCGCTGCCAATTTGGTGGCGGCAGGCCTGGAACCAGGGGACCGAGTCGCGTTTCATCTCTTGAACGGACCGGAACTCGCCCTTGGTTACTTAGGGTGTTTGAAGGCCGGCTGTGTCGTTGTTCCCGTCAACACGCGCTTGAAGGGGCCCCGAGATCGACTACATTCTTCGCCATAGCGGGTCAGCCTGCTATGTGGGCCAGCCCGATCTTTATGACGAGGCGGCTAAATCCTGCCCCGCGCTTGCTGCGGTGGAACTCCGATACCTTCTCGATTTCCCGGGTGGCGGCGCAATCCGCCCTTTCGATCATCTTCTGGCGTCTGCCGGCGGTCCGACTTCTCTTCCCGAGATCGCACCAAATCAGATTGCGGCGATTCTATATACTTCCGGAACCACAGCGCGGCCGAAAGGCGTTACGCACTCGCATCAAAGCCTGATTCAAATTGCGCACGTAATGCGATGCATGCAGCTCGATCAGAATCAGGTTGCCGTCGTGATTTCGTCGATGGCCCATTTGGTCGGATTTGGAATGCTGTTTCTTTCCGGGCTGATCAACGGGGCCGCGGTTGTCATCACGCGGCCCTTTGACTTCGACAGCGTCCTCGATGCATATGCACGCTGGCGCTGTACCTACACATTCGGTCTGCCGGTGATGTTCCATGGTCTGCTCCAGCGCGAGATCGTGGCTCCTCGCGACGTTTCTTCGGGGCGATTCTACTACTGTGGGGGAGACTCCGTGCCCCCGGCGCTTCAAGAGGCTTTCGCTCCGGTCCAGGGTCCGACCATTGAAGCCTACGGCGCAACAGAAATAACGCCTCTTTCCTGGAACCCTCCCGGCGAAGTGCGAGTTGGCTCAATTGGCCGCCCCGGCGGCGGGACTGCATTCCGATTGATCGATTCCGATGGTCATGATGTGAAATCGGGTGAGGTGGGCGAGATCTGCGTTAAGGGGCCGCACTTGATGCTTGGTTACTGGCAGGACCGGACGCGACAGGCGCTGCCGTGCAGGACGGCTGGTTCCATACGGGAGACCTGGCCAGTTGCGACGCCGACGGCTATTATTGGTTCGCCGGGCGCAAGAAGGAGATCATCATCCGCGGCGGAAGCAACATCTCCCCACAGGAGGTCGAAGCCGTACTTTGCCGCCACCCGGCCATTTCGGAAGTGGGCGTGGTGGGTCGCCCCGATCCCGTCTGGGGTGAAGTTGTAGTTGCCTACGTGGCCCTACGGCCCGGGCACATGGTGGAGGAAGGCGAGTTGATTGCGTTCGTCCGTGAACGGCTCGCAGAGTACAAGGCACCGGAGATCATCCGCTTTCAGACTGAATTGCCGAAGGGCCCGACGGGGAAACTACAGCGGCGGGCGCTACGCGAGGCAGAGGGCGAATCAGCACTCGCCGAGTCGAACACTCCCAGTGGGACTGCAATTGGCTGCCGATAAGCAGGATCGACAGGAACTGCCACATCGACCGATCCGTCTCTACGAAACGGACATATCAACTACAACCAGAAAGGGGCAACATTCCCCTTGTCAAACTAGGAGAGCGCGAGTACAATCCTAGACAGACTAGGAGAGAGTACATTGGCCAAAACAGCAGAACTGCTTCCGGGCACGCTCGACATGCTCATTCTGAAGGCCGTGTCGTTGAAACCGCTGCACGGATACGGTGTTCTACAGCGCATCCGGCAAATCTCCGGGGACGCGCTCGATATTCCGCAAGGCTCTTTATATCCGGCT
>JAOAPP010000449.1 GCA_025462985.1 Bryobacterales bacterium
AAGATTGCGAAGAACTGGCCATCGGCTGCGAGAGTCGGGGCGAGCCCGGTGCCGCCAAGTGTGTCCGTTAAGGGGTAGGTAGCAAAACTGGAGGCCCGCTGCTCGCCATCGGAGACGATGGGCGAACCGGTGGCTTGCATTCGCACGATGGAATCGCGGCAGGCGTCGTCCTGCTCCTGCCGCAACTGTTGGAGGGTTATTTTGCCTGCGTCATATTCGGCCAAGGCGGCCTGCAGTCTGGCGGGGCGGGGAAGAGAGCCAACATTCTCGGTTGGAATTGCCATGCACGTACGCTCCCTATGCGCAAATCGCACGGGTATGGTATCAACTTGCGAGCGGTGACGACACGCCCTGGGCGGCGCTCCGTGTTCCATGGTGACCAATATTCAGGTGGCAAGTGCGTCTAAATCCACGTCTTGAGACCCAGGAGACTAAGCGAGGGATGCCGCCGCAAATCGTGAGGGGAACGTGAAGCAGGTTGTACCCTTCCTGCACGTTTCCAGTATGGAGCGATCAGTTCACTACTACGTGGACGGGCTCGGCTTCGCAATGAAGCATAAATGGGTGGTGGAGGGAAAGCTGCGGTGGTGCTGGCTCGCTCTGGGCGGGGCAGCGGTGATGCTGCAGGAGTTTCCAAAGGAGGGACACGACTCGCGGGTACTGAACGGCAAAGTTGGCGAAGGGGTGTCGCTCTGTTTCGAGTGCGAGGATGCTCTGGCGATTTATGACGCCGTCAAGTCGCGCGGGATCGAGGCAGGCGAGCCGCAGGTCGGCAACTCAATGTGGGTCACGGGCCTGTCTGATCCGGACGGTTATCGGTTGTTCTTTGAGAGTGTGACCGACACACCTGAGGAGACGAAGCTCTCGGAAGTGAGGAGCTGAAACATCCCCTAAACTTCCGTACCAAACTGCCGATATGTGGATTAATGAGCGGACCTGCACGATTATGCTTCGGCTGCTTGGTCTTGATCGCCGGGCTAGTTGCATGTGCTACATGTGCTGATGCGCAGCGTTATTCATTCAAGCATTACACGCAACAGAGTGGTCTGACAAATCTGTCAGTCACTGCTATCAATCAGGACCAGTCTGGATATCTCTGGGTGGCGACCCAAAACGGTCTGTTCCGGTACGACGGCCGGCACTTCGAGCGCTTTGGACGCGATGAGGGACTACGCCGGGCTGACATCACGACGCTTGCCGTAGCCGCGGATGGCACGGTTTGGGCTGGAGACCCCAGCGGGGTGGCCTACTTCAGCGGGAATCGGTTCCATCCGGTCGAGTTTGCGCCAGGTATCGAGGTGGTTGCGCCCGGAAGTCTGGCTCCGGGTCCGGACGGGGCTATTTATGCTGGCGGCACTCGCGGGTTGACCAAGATCAGCCGGGGAGAACGCGGCGTGACCGTCCGGCAGTATTGGACCTCAGCCACCTTCGGGGTGGCCGTGGACCAGCGCGGCACTGTTTGGTTTGGATGTGGAACCGACCTGTGCGAGCTGCGGGGAGAAACGGTCGCCGTCGCGGGCGTGAGGCTAGGGCTTCCGCGCGACCGCTGGGACAGTATCGTCAGCGACCCGCGAGGCGCCGTGTGGGTTCGGAGCACCAGGCATTTGTACAAACTGGGAGCGGGTTCTCAGGTCTTCGAGGAGCAAGACAAAGGCCTACCCACCGCCCCCACGCCGGCCGGCGAGATGAGGGCAGACGCCGTTTATGGGATCACGGTTCCAACCGACGAAGGGCTCGCGGTGCCGGACGGGAAGGGTTGGCGAATCATAGGACAACGAAACGGGCTCGCCGACGAGGCGATTGCAGCGACATTTCGGGACCGGGAGGGATCGCTATGGCTTGGTCTGGGCGGTTCCGGCGTGGATCGCTGGGTGGGTGAGTCGGAATGGGAGAACTGGACAAAAGCCGAAGGTCTTGCAACGGATATGTTGTGGGGCATCGATCGAGATCTCAAAGGCCGGCTTTGGGCAGGCACGAACCGGGGCGTCAGCATGATCGATCCGAGGACAGGGCGTGTGCGGTCCTGGAGCCGCCGAGATGGTATCACAGGGGATCAGGTCCGAACTGTGGCGGCTGATCCAAAAGGGCGAATTTGGGTCGGAACAGCGCCGGGAGGACTCTCGATGCTCGATCCGGCGAGTTCCGCGATTCGCAGATTCGACGAGAAAGACGGAGTTCCGCTTGACCGCGTTCACCGCCTGCTGATTGACAGCGAAAACAGGCTCTGGGTCCTTGGCCACGGGGGAGTTTACCGCAGCAGCAGCACAGTGCTCGATGAACCGATACATTTCGTGCGACAAGATCTCCCGCTGGAGGCGAAGGAGCAATCATTTTTCAATGCCGCCCAGGATGGTGACGGGTGCTTGTGGATCGCCAGCAGCAACGGCCTGTATCGGTATGCGCACAACCGCTGGTACCGCTACGACGAGAAAGACGGGCTCCACAGCGCTTCCATTCACTCCATCACGATCTCGAACGGGTCCGTTTGGCTGGGCTACACGAGCCCGATGGGGATATCGGTGATTTCTCACCCACATGACCGGTGGACGATCACGGACTGGAACACCCGGACCGGCTTGCCCACAGACGAGATCTATGCGATGGGAGCGAGGGGAAGTGTGGTGTGGGTGGGTACGGACTCTGGTGTGCTGGTGAATGACCGAAGCCGGTGGACGCGCTACACGCAACGGGAGGGTCTGGTTTGGGACGACTGCGATACAAACGGAATTCTGCCGGAGGACGGCGGTCTCTGGATCGCGACGAGCCGAGGCCTCTCTCATTTCAGACCGAAGGGTCCGAATGGGGAGGGCCAGGCATTGTTGGGGCCCGTTCTGAAGTACGCCGGCGGCGCAACGGAAGCTGGCACGGATCGCGAGTTGACCTTGCCGTGGTCGTCGCGCACGGTTGCATTCCAGTGGGCGAATCTCAATTACCGCGACGATGACAGGATTACGTACCAGTTTCGACTGGACGGGGCCGAATCGCCATGGATCTCCACGTCGGAGATGCGCACAAGCTTCCCGAGTTTGCCCGCGGGGCGCTACATGTTTCGGGTGCGAGCCGTCGGACGGGCAGGTGAGCGCTCGCCCGAAGCGACTTTCAAGTTCCAGATAATGATGCCCTGGTGGCAGACGCCGATCTTCAAGTTCGGCGCGGCCGGGCTGGTTTTGCTGGTGATGATTATGGTCTGGAAGTATCGTTCGGCCCGATTCGCTCGCGAGAAGCGGAGGCTCGAGACGGCGGTGGCGCTGCGGACTCAGGAACTGGCGGAGGAAAAGTGTCGGGCGGAATCCGAACGAGCACGCGCAGAGTCCGCCAGCAAACTGAAAGGCGAGTTTCTCGCCAATATGAGCCACGAGATTCGGACGCCGATGAACGGGATCATTGGGATGACAGGGCTTCTGCTGACAACTCCGCTGGATG
Source organism: Bryobacterales bacterium (assembly GCA_025462985.1). Taxonomy (GTDB): domain Bacteria; phylum Acidobacteriota; class Terriglobia; order Bryobacterales; family Bryobacteraceae; genus Bog-105. The sequence goes on from JAOAPP010000449.1 coordinate 3,424, forward strand.
TCGAGCAATCGGAATATGCGCGAACGGTGAAGCTATGCGGCGAGCACCTTTTGAGCATCATCAACGATATCCTGGATTATTCGAAGATTGAGGCGGGACATGTCGAATTCGAGGTGGCGCTGTTCGATCTGCGAGAAGCGGTGTCGCTGGTTATTGATTTGACTGCGCCTCAGGCGAAGGGCAAGGCGTTGGCCGTGCAGCTCGACTATGAGGATGCGCTCCCGCGGCACTTCGCTGGAGATGCCGGACGGATCAGGCAGATCGTCATGAACTTTGTTTCCAACGCGATCAAGTTCACGGAATCCGGAGAAGTTCGGATCAGCGTAAAGGAAGCGCGATGGAGCGGCGGACGAAGTGGCGTTCGCATAGAGGTAAAGGATACGGGCCCGGGAATCGCACCCGAGAAGATCGACTCGTTGTTCAAGCAGTTCGTACAGGCTGATGCGTCGACGACGCGGCGTTTTGGCGGCACTGGCCTGGGCCTGGCGATTTCGAGAAAGCTTGCCGAGTCGATGGGCGGGTCAGTGGGGGTTCAGTCGGAGTTGGGGAGAGGATCGGCATTCTGGATGGAACTGCCGCTCGTGGCAGCGGAGGTCCAACCCGAAAGAGAAAAGATAAGGCCTGCAGCCGTGGAGCCGCTCGACAAGGGCCTTCGGGTTCTTGTGGCAGAGGACAATGCGGTCAATCAAAAGCTGGCTACGCGCATGCTTCAGAGGCTCGGGTGCCAGGTCGAGGTTGCCCAAAACGGCAGGGAAGCGGTGGAGCTTTACTCCAAAATGCCGTTCGACGTGGTGCTTATGGATTGTCAAATGCCGGAGATGGACGGGTATGAAGCGGCTTCGGCGATCCGCAGATGGGAGCGGAATCACGGAAGGAGCCGAATTCCGATAGCCGCGCTTACAGCTCATGCCGCAGTGGCCGACCGGGACCGCTGCTTTGCAGCAGGTATGGACGTTTACCTCACCAAACCCATCTCGTTCGAACGGCTACGGGAAGTGTTGAACAGTCTCTCCAGTCCGACGGCACTGGTCTGAGGCGATCGTCGACGACGCCCGGTCACCTTTTGATCTGGTCCGGATTCGCAGCGTTCGACATTCGCGCTTGGATCGCGACCGGAGCCACGTTCCATCCCCTCAGCGCGATCTGGAGAGACCCCGTGACGGCGCTGGCGGGGCACTCGATCGCAATAGACCGCCTTTCTCCGGGCAGAAGCGAGACGTAGTTATCGCTGGCGTAAGCAGGGAGGACCCGGGTTTTATCGGCGGCATTTTGGACGGTCAACTTGGTCATGAGCGCAACGGCGGACGTACTGTTTGCAAGATCGACAGTGAGGCGAACCCAGTCGCCCGACTGCACCTGCGTAGCGGAACCTGTCACTTCGGCCCGGCCAAGATTGTTCAGCTTTCGATATGTAGAAGGGTTGGCAGCGTGCCAGTAAAAGTTATCGCAAAGCAGGTTTCCCCGTCCGTCGCGCAGTTCCAGTTTGATGAACACCGGGTCGGACGCCGACTGGGAAGGCAGATCTGGAGCCAAACTCTCGGATTCCGATCCAGGCGGGGCGTCGAGCTGGTTCTTCCTCACCGACAACTGCTTCCCATCGAGCGAAAAGACGGCGGCCTGCAGTGTGA
>JAOAPP010000466.1 GCA_025462985.1 Bryobacterales bacterium
GGATTCTTGTCGAAAAACTCCCCGAGCTTTTCGTTCACCAGGCCCACAACGTGCCCCTGGATATCGGAATTGAGTTTACCTTTGGTCTGGCCTTCAAACTGGGGCTGCGGCAGCTTGACGCTCACGACCGCCGTGAGGCCCTCGCGAACGTCGTCGCCGGTGAGGTTTTCCTTCGCGTCTTTGATCAGACCGCTCTGTTGGGCCGCGGCGTTGATCGTGCGGGTCAGCGCGCTGCGGAATCCGCTGAGGTGCGATCCACCATCGACGGTGTGAATGTTGTTCGCGAAGCTGAAAACGTTTTCTGAATACGAATCGTTATACTGCAGCGCGAGCTCAATTGTCAGCCGTCCGCCGTTCGGCAGGTCGCGATCCCCTTCGAAGTAGATGGGCTTCTCATGGAGCACCTGCTTGCCGCGATTGAGATGTTTGATAAACTCCGCTATGCCGCCGCTATAAAAAAACTCTTCGTTGCGGATATCGTCTCCGCGTTCATCGCTCAAGGTAATCTTGAGGCCTTTATTTAGGAACGCCAACTGGCGAAGACGCCCGGCCAAGGTGTCGAAGTTGAACACGCTGGCATCCATGATGGTAGGGTCCGGATGGAACGTGATCTTCGTGCCGGTTTTGTTTGCCTTGCCGGTTTGGGTCAGTGGACCCTTCGGAATACCTTTCTCGTAGTCCTGCTCCCAGGTCCCCTTGCCCCGCCAGATCTCCAGGTGCAGCGCGTCCGACAGTGCGTTGACGCAGCTCACACCGACGCCGTGAAGACCGCCGGACACTTTATAGCTGTTCGAGTCGAATTTGCCGCCCGCGTGCAATTTTGTGAGCACAACCTGCGCCGCCGAGACACCTTCCTCCTCGTGAATATCGACCGGAATACCGCGCCCGTTGTCCACGATCGTAATGGAATTATCGATGTGAATCGTCACACCGACTTCGGTGCAGTATCCGGCCAGAGCTTCGTCCACCGAATTGTCAACTACTTCGTACACCAGGTGATGCAAACCCATCTCCCCGGTGGAGCCGATGTACATTGCAGGACGGAGACGTACAGCCTCTAGACCTTCCAGAACTTTGATACTACTCGAATCGTAATTGTCGTTTTGAGCCACAGAAGCCATACTTTTAAGTACCTATTTACGCGAGGCAGCGATCCCTCCGGAGGGATCGCTATCTCGCGTTTAATCTTTTCTCTCTCGGCACGCCGGATCACAGCCGCATCGGCATCACAACATAGCGATAGGTCGTGTCTTCGGCCGCCGCATGGGGCCGCAATTCGCCGGCGCTGTTGACATCCTTGAAGTGGAACTCCACTTCGCTCTGGTCGACCGATCGCAAAAAGTCCGCCAGATAATGGGCGTTGAATCCAATTTCCAGCGCGTCTCCGTCATAGCTCACAGGAATGCTTTCCTCGCTCTCGCCCATTTCAGAGATCGAAGAGTGCACCTTGAACTCATCCTTTTCGATACGGATCCGAATAGCCTTCGACCGCTCATCGGCGAACTGCGCCACGCGCTCGATCGCCGCCTTTAGTTCGTCCCGCTGAATCACCAGGACATGAGGATGCTCTTTGGGAAGCACCCGCTCGTAATCCGGGAAATTGCCGGTGAGCTTCCGGCTGAGCAGCATCCGCTTATCAATGCGGAAGAACAGGTGGTTGTCGTTGCCGGAGAACTCAATCTGCTTGGTGGGGTCATCATTGGCAAGCTTCTGAATCTCGCCCATGGCCTTTCGCGGCAACAACGCCCTGAACGGAGCCTCCAGACCCGGCAGTGCGATCCGCTTTTCGACCATCGCCAGCCTGTGCCCGTCCGTCGCCACCATCACCAGGCCGCTGTCTCGCAAAATGAGCAGCGCGCCGTTCAAAGTGAACCGCGATTCCTCCGCCGAGATCGCAAAAATTGTGCTCCCGATCATCTGGGACAGCACGCTCAGCGGAATCTGCGCCAGCGGCTCCGGCATCTCCGGCAGTTCCGGAAAACTTTCGCGCGATAAGCCCGCAATCCGGGTCCGTGACCGGCCGCAGACAAAACTGGCCCACTGGTTCTCTGCCAGCTTCACCTGCACTTCCGCGTCCGGCAGCAAGCGCACATAATCGAGCAAACGCCGGGCCGGAATAGTCCCCGCCCCTGCCTTCTTCACTCGGGCCGGGCAGGCGCACCGGATCCCAAGCTCCAGGTCCGTGGCCGTCAGCCAAATCTGGTCAGTATCTGTTTCCACGAGAATGTTCGAAAGAATTGGGATCGTGGTCTTCTTCTCCACAACGCCCTGCGTCAGCCCCAGTTCCCGCACTAGATCCGACTTGCTAACAGAAAATTCCATATAGAAGTTCGAGCTCCCCCGCTCCTAATCCTCAGACTGTTTTTATTCAGATCTAAAAGTAAACCGGATTAGTAGGGGCTGTGGAAATGTTGATTTCTCTCTAAAGTATAGCAAAAAAATAGGCTTGCGTCATTTTCACGTTGTGGATTTCCGCCTTGCGGCGGTGTACAACTCCGGCTTGACGGCCAGTTTGCACATGCGCTCACACCCGTTTGGCTGCTTCTCTGTGGAAAAACCATCTAACCCTACTGAACTGAATCGATTAGCTTATGGATAAGGTTGTTCAAAACCTCATCACGCTGCCTCAAATCCTCAATCTTCTGCACCGAGTGCAGCACCGTTGTGTGATGTTTTCCACCGAAGTACCGGCCGATCTCAGGCAGCGAAGCCTGCGTCAAATCCTTCACCAGGTACATGGCAATCTGGCGCGGATACGCGATCTGTTTCGTGTTGCTCTTCATCTTCAGCTGGGACGGCTGCATGGAGAAATGCTCGGCTACTGCACGAACGATCGACTCCATGGTGATCCGGCGCTCGGAGCCCGCATTGAGATGCTTCAGCGTCTGATGCGCCATTGCGAGCGTGATCGACTGGCCGGTCAGTGACGAGACTGCAATCAGGCGGGTCAAGGCGCCTTCCAGTTCGCGCACGTTCGACTTGGTTTTCGTTGCCAGGAAGATGCGCACGTCTTGCGGAAGCGTAATCCCTTCACTCTCGGCTCGCTTGTCCAAAATGGCCATCTTGGTCTCCAGATCCGGCGGCTGGACATCGACCATCAGGCCCCACTCGAAGCGAGACCGAAGCCGCTCCACCAGTCCCGGCAGCTGATTCGGGGCCGAGTCGCTTGAGATCACGATCTGCTTGCGATGGTCATAGAGCTCGTTGAAGGTGTGAAAGAACTCCTCCTGGGTGCGCTCCTTGCCGGCGATGATATGGATGTCGTCGATCAGCAGCACATCGGCGGAACGGTAGTGCCGGTGAAACTGCGACATGCGATCAACCTTGATGCAGGTGATCATCTCGTTCATGAACCGCTCGCTGGACGTATAAACCACGTTCAGGCCAGAGAAGTTGTCCAGCAAGCTGCGCCCTATGGCGTGCATCAGGTGTGTCTTGCCGATGCCCACGCCCCCATAAATAAACAGGGGGTTGTAGCTGCGGGACGGACCGGTAGCTACGGCGTGAGCGGCGGCGTGCGCCAACTGGTTCGAAGAGCCGACCACGTACGTGTCAAACGTCAGACGAGGGTTTAACCACCGAGCCGTCGTCTCGAACAGCAACTCGGCGGGGCCAGCGTGACCGTTGGCTCGCTGGGAAGTGGGTCCGCCTGCACTGGCAGCCATGCTGATCGCAGCCGCCTCTACTTGGTAGTGCACCTGTTCAACCGGCAGCTTCAACTGGTCGATAGCCGAGCGGATCAGGCCCGTATATTCCTGCAGTATCCAGGCCTCGGTAGTCTCATCCGGCACCCGTACCGTCAGCACTCCTTCATTCAGCGAATAAAGAGAGGTGCCGAAGATCCAATTCTGGTACGCTCCCGGACTCAGCCTACCTCCCAGGTAAGCTTTGATCTGTTCCCATGCGTCACCCAACCGCCACAACTCCTGACTCTTCTTTCCAAAACGACAGAAAATTCCCACAGCTTTTCCACTGGGTGTGGAAAAGCGGGGAATTCTTTCGGCCTTTTTAGTTGGTGGTTTGGCTCTGCCTGGCAACGCCGGGCAGCCTGGAAATGCCGTCTCCGTCTCTTTGGAAACCTCAGTCTAACACAAGGAACGCACTTTGAAACCGAAATGTGATCGACCTGTAAGTTCATCGTAATGAGCTACTTACAATGTCATGAGAGGACGAATTACGCCTCTGCCGACGACCGTAATCCAGGTCTCTTTGCCCTAACCTCTAAACCTTGCACACAGATGAATTGACTTTCGAACAAACACACGGGAAAATGTTGATAGATCCCACGCGGGAGTAACTCAGTTGGTAGAGTGCAACCTTGCCAAGGTTGATGTCGCGAGTTCGAATCTCGTCTCCCGCTCCATGTTTTGAATCACTTAGCAATTCCATTCAGCAGTTCCGTTGCTACGATTACTACTTTAAGGCGTTCCGACCCCAGATTCCTCGCCTAGTGGACGGTTGCGGAAAGTTCAAAATTGAACTATCCGGCCGCGGTTCGTTGCTGCGTCGTCCAGTGCTCGAACTTGCCGCGGAAGAGATGAGGGCATCCGATGCAGTAGAATCGCTGGGGTTTGTGGCGATACCAGAC
>JAOAPP010000479.1 GCA_025462985.1 Bryobacterales bacterium
AACGCCCTGACAGGGGAAAACATCGGGGGATTCGCATTTGATATCGAAGTACCGCGCCTGATGGCGGAGATGCAAAAGGCGCTGCCCCACGCAAGGCGAATCGGCGTTATCTATGACGAGCCGGTGAGCGGCCGGATGGTGCGCGAGGCACGGCGGTATTTGAATCCCGGCGTGAAACTGGTCATGCGTGATGCCCAAAGCGCCCGGGTTGCCGGGGAGACCATCGACTCTCTGGCCGGCAACATCGACACGTTTTGGTTGTTATGGGATCCGGTGATCGCCAACCCGGCAAATTTCCGGCGGCTGGTCGAGTTCTCATTCCGTAACAAGGTCGCGCTAGTCTCGCCCGCAACGCCGTTCGTCGAAGCGGGAGCGTTGATGAGCATCAGCGCCGACTATTTTGAAACTGGCCGCAACACGGGCCTCCTCGCCCGAAAAATCCTGGACGGCAATCTTCGTCTCGCTGATCTCGGCGACCAACCGCCTGCGGGTCCCCTGCTAACTGTGAACGGTGAAGTCGCCCGCCGCCTCCGCATTGTTATTCCGCCCGACTTACGGGCCGAGATTCTCTCACCCCAATGAAACGGCTCGGCATTATCGGCAAACTCGTGTTAAGCTCCGCCTGCATTCTGTTCGTGCTGGGCCTAGTTGTGACGCTCCATTCCCTTTCACAGCTTCGCGAAATTATTTACGATCAGTCCTTCCGGCGTATTGAAGCAGAGGCGCTCAACTGGATTGAGGCTAACGCAGTACAGATCAGCGTAACTCGAGACACGGAGGTTCTCCATCGCTTGATCCGGGAGTTTGCGGACCATGAGGATATTGCGTACGTGTCGCTGAACGGCGGCTCAGACGGGGTGATCACATCAGCTCGCCTTCCGGCGCAAATAAAAAGAGTGCGCGATACGGAGTTCGCGACGACGGCACGGGCGAAAGTCTATGAGACTTTCGATGCACGTGGGGTTCGCTACTTCGAAGTGAACACGCCGCTACAGCCCGGGGGAATGAACCGGGATCTGGACACCATGTTCGCGCTGGCGACTCCTGCTCACATTTCATTAACCCTGCGTGTCGGGATCGCTCGCGCCACGCTCGAAGATCAACTCGCTGCGCTGTTGTGGCGCAATACACCCCTCTATTTGGCCCTTGTATTGCTAGCGTTAATCATTGAGATCAGTATTGTGAGGCGTTTTGTCCGTACCATCGTGGGCATTGGCCGGGCTGCCCGCCGGATCGCTGTGGGCGATATTTCGAGCCGCGTCTCAGAATGCGCGGCATTGCGGAACTAAGTGGGAGAACTCGTCCGGAACTTCAATGAGATGGCTGAGCGGATGAGCAAGCTGCATTCCGGACTTGAAGAGAAGGTTCGGGAACGCACGCGCGAACTTGAAGTTGCGAACGCGAAGCTGCGGGAACTCGACAAGGTGAAATCCAGCTTCCTCTCCACGGTATCGCACGAGTTTCGAACGCCGCTGACCGCGGTTAAGGCCTTTGCGCAGATTCTGCTGGATTCGCCCGTTGAGGATGAACATACGCGGCACCGGTTTTTGAATATCATCGATACGGAAAGCGATCGCCTTGCTCGTTTGATTTCCGACCTGCTCGATCTCGCGAAAATTGAGAGCGGCGCGACCGAATGGCATTCGGATGCTCTGGATGTCCGTGAGGTGGCGCAGGCCGTCTGCGCCACGATGATCCCTGTTGCTGCGGATCGCGATATCTCAATTGAAATCGTAGCTTCTGAAACTGGCCGGGCGATCGGAGACAAGGACCGGCTCCAGCAGGTTTTGACCAACCTGCTGGGCAACGCCATCAAATTCTGCCCCCAGAGCGCTCACGTGGCGGTGTCGCTCGAACGATCCCCGGTGAGCGGACCGCGCGAGCGCAAACAGGGCGAATTCACTCTGGTGTCAGTGATTGACAATGGCCCCGGCATTCCTGCGGAAGACTGCGCCCGGCTGTTTGAGCGCTTTTACCGGGGTGCGCATGCCGGGCACGGCACCAAAGGCACCGGTCTCGGCCTGGCGATCTGCCGTGAGATCGTGACACGGCACGGCGGTGAGATCTGGGTGGAATCCGAACCGCGCCGGGGTAGCAAATTCCGCTTTACGGTGCCGGCTGTACAGCCTCAGTCCGCCCGCACAGCCGGCCTGCATGCATGGGAGGGAAGTCATGTCTCGTAAGAAAGTGCTCGTCTGTGATGACGAACCTTACATCCTCGAATCGGTCAGCTATGTGGTGCGCGAGGAGGGATATGATGTTTTGACGGCGGAGGACGGAAATCAGGGGCTCTCTGTGTTTCGTGCGGAGCATCCGGATTTGGTGCTTTTGGATGTGATGATGCCCGGCATGACAGGGCTGGAGATCTGCCGCGAGATCAAGAGGGACGAACTCTCCTGCGGCGCTTATGTCATTCTGCTCACGGCCATGGGGCAGGAGCGCGATATCGAAGATGGTTATCAGAGCGGCGCGGACGAGTACATGACCAAGCCGTTCAGTCCGCGGTTCCTGCGAAAGCGCCTGCATCAGCTGTTGGATGCGCAGCCATGAATGCAGCGATCCACTCATCAGACCGGCGCACGATCGAAAGCCTGACCGCCGAGTTACTGACCGTCTACGAAGAACTGAGTCTTCTGTACGCGTTGAGCGCCGAATTGGGACGCCTGGCTACGGAAGACGACGTAGCCGCCGCCTCGCTTCGCGAAGCCATCGAAGTGGCTCATGCAGATAGCGGCTGGTTCGTCGTCTGCGAAGGAGATGAACTTCGCATTCCCGCAATCTGCCTGCACGGCATTGATCACGAAACTGCGGCTGTTGTCTCGCGCGCTGTCCTGAAGCGGGGATGCAAGACCCGTGCTGATCTGCTCTGGCACGACGTCGTGGAAGAATGTTCCCTCAGCCAGCCCGGCGCCCCGGCCCGGCTTCTGGCGGCTCGCCTTGGTGTAAGCCGGGTACCGGCCTGGTTCTGTCTCGGAAGAACCATGGCTTCTCCGAAGTTCACCTCCGCCGATCAGAAACTGATGACGGCGGTTGCTGCGCTGGCGGGCATTTCGTTTGAGAACCTAAGCCTGCAGCGTTCACGGCTCGAGCGCGAACGGCTTGCGGATGAGCTGGCAATGGCGCGCAGCATTCAGCAGTCGCTTCTTCCCCAGGAGTTTCAACTCTTTCCCTGGCTCGACGCAGCAGGCGAAAGCATTCCGTGCTATGAGATCGGCGGAGACTACTTCGACCTCATCCCCCTTCAGGACGATCGATGCCTGTTCGTGATTTCGGATGTTTCGGGTAAAGGCCCCGCGGCGGCTCTGCGGGCGGCGACCGTGCAGGGCAATATTCACGCGCTTTGCAGAGGCAACGTCTATTTGCCGGACGTCCTCGCGACGGTCAACGAGGCGTTTCTCCGGCGCTCCTCGGAGACGGCGACATTCGTCACCATGTTTCTCGCGACTCTCGATCGCGACGGCCGCCTCCAGTACGCAAATGGCGGACATAACCGCCCTCTCTGGATACCGGCCCACGGTTCTGTAACAGAACTGCAAGGGGGCGGTCCGCTGGTCGGCATCTTTCCCCATCCTGAGTTTCCAGCGGGCTCCGTTTCGCTCTCCCCGGGAGATCTTGTCGTCTTCTATACGGATGGAGTGACCGACTGCGAGAACGAAGCTGGAGATACGTTAGATGTTGAACGCTTGCTCAGCTGGGCGGAAAGGCAAGCCGGGAGGTCGGCGGAAGAGGCCAGGGACGAGCTAACGCGCGAGATCGCGGAGTTCTGCGGACCATGCCGCCACCCTGATGATCTGACCGTACTGATTGCCGGGTATCGGGGACAATAGCTGAACAGGCTCTGGGTGGGCTTTCGGTTGTGGGATTGGGGATGAAGCGTCGCCGGAAATAATTGCCAGGAGTTGAGCCGTTTTCCGTTTCGTTTCCGCTTACCCGGTGGAGACAAACGATGTCGGCAATCAAAAAGTGCGTTTTAGTCGGCTTATTCTTCGGGATGACGCTGCTGCCCGCTCACGGGCAGTCCGTAACGACGGCTGATCAGATTCGTAGTCGCGTCACTCCAACGCTGGCCCTTTTCCAGAAGATGGGCGACAAGTGGAGCGCGCCTTGTGCATCTTGCCACCATCAAGGGCTAGTGATGCTGGCGCTCGCGGAAGCGAGGACTCATGGCGTGCCACTGAACGAGAAGTCCGCGCAC
>JAOAPP010000119.1 GCA_025462985.1 Bryobacterales bacterium
ACGTTTCGGGTCGTAAGGGAGGCGTAAGGGCGAGCAATATATTTGACCATTGACGAAGAACTCGCCCGGTTGCGAAGGCATGTTCGTGCCCATGTCGTGAATGCTGGATAACCTGTCTCACTATGACGGCTTACGTGAAATTCTGATTACTATGAAGAGAGCGATGCAGCACAGGTTCAACAATATGTATGGATCGACTCTCCGGCGCTGGTTCGGGCCTAAGACGATGCGGATCTCTAGCGCGCTTCTGAGCGCGGTTCTTGTTGTGGGTGCCGCCGGCGTGGCCTTCGGGATGCGTTTCAATTTATCCACTGCAGGTTCGCTCGAACTGTTGCTCATCGTGCTTATAGCTCTGCGCTGGGGTCGCTTTCATGCCACGGTTGCTTCAGTTTTTGCCGTTTTCTGCCTCAACTACCTCTTTATACCCCCCATCTTCAAGCTCACTGTGACTGAGCCCGGGAACTGGGTCTCTCATCTCACATTTGAATCCACCGCGCTGCTGGTGGGCGCGCTTTCCTCGAAGGCGCGCATCAACGCAGCCCGAGCTGACCTCCAGCGCCAGAGAACAGCAAAGCTTTATGAGCTCAGCCGAGCGATCCTACTACTCGACTGGCGGAACTCTACCGCTGCTCAACTAGCTTCGCTGATCCGGGAGATGGTGGGGGTGGAGTGGGTCGATCTTTGGGTAATCTACGATCCAGCGCACACTTCTACGGGGGACGAGGCTATCCTCTCGGAAGATTCAGCCGAGCAGACCTATTGTGAGGGGAAAGACAGCGACGACCTTGACCTCCGCACGTCTAGACGAGTCCTCCACTTGGGTACCACACCGATCGGTGCAATGGTTCTCCGTGGCTGGGACATAGACCCCTTGCTGGCAGATGCGGTCGGCTCTCTCGCTGCTATCGCGTTCGAGCGAGCGCGTTCTCTTGAGAATGAGAAACGAGCCGAAGCGAGCCGGAACATCGAGCAGCTGCGAACCGCTGTCCTCGACGGTCTGGCACATGCCTTCAAGACGCCTCTCACAGCGATCCAGACGGCGAGTTCCGGTCTCCTTGCGATCGGGCGGATGACGGAAACACAGACTGAACTCGTCTCCATCATTGACGGGGAGGCGGGCATGCTGAGCAAGCTGGCCACGCGTCTCCTGCAGACCGCTGCGCTTGAAGCGAAGCAAGTTCGATTGAGCCGGTCGAAGTTCTCCGCAGTGGCGCTAATAGAAAGTCTGATGCAAACTCAAGAGCAGACTGCCCGCGATCGTATCGAGTTGATTGCGGCGTCACCGGTGATCTTAGTGGAAGCAGATGCAGAGTTGATCCGCCTTGCAGTAGGGCAACTGTTGGATAATGCGGTCAAGTACTCAAAGGTTGATAGCAAGATCCAAGTCTCAGTAGTGCAAGGAGATGTGGAAACTCTGATCAGCGTCGTCAATTCCGGCGTAGCGATTGGGGCCGAGGAGCGCGATCGAGTCTTCGAGCGCTTCTACCGTGGGCCCGACGCTGTTCGGGGTCCCGCCGGCACCGGGCTCGGGCTCTCGATCGTCAAGAAGATTGCCGAAGCGCACCAGGGCCGCACCTGGGTGAAATGCGAGGGAGACAAGACATCTTTCGTGTTCGCTATGCCAAACCACAGGGGAGTCAGCAATGGATAGCATGCAGGGGACTGTTCTACTCGTCGAGGACGACACGTCGATACGGCGCGGACTACGGGCTACACTCGCAGCTCTGCAGTTTGAGATTGGGGAGGCCTCGACGGGCGAGGAAGCCTTGATGCGCCTACGAATGGTCGATTATGACGCTGTGTTGATGGATCTGAACATGCCCGGAATCGGCGGAGTCGAAGCCTGCCGCCGGGCCCGGCGGGAGTTTCCCCAGATTTCTATTCTCGTTGTGACCGTTCGTGATAGCGAAGAAGACAAGGTCGAAGCACTGGATGCCGGAGCGGACGACTACATCACCAAACCATTCCAGATGCGCGAACTCGCCGCACGGATCCGTGCTGCAGTACGGCGGCGGCGCACTCCGCCAAGTACTTCGGAGATACCAATCCACGTGGGCGTCTTCGAGTTGCACCCTGCAAAACGTCTGGTCAAGAAGAACGGCCAGGAGATCCGCCTCACTCCAACCGAGTTCGATCTGCTGCGCGTCCTAATGACCCATGCGGGCCACTCCATGTCGCATGCAAAGCTACTGCATGCCGTCTGGGGTCCGGAGTACGGAGAAGAGCGTGAATACCTACGCACCTTTATCCTGCAACTGCGACGCAAGCTAGAAGATGATCCATCCGAGCCTGCTTATCTGAAAACCATGGCCTATATCGGCTATGTCTTCTCGGATCCATCCGAGAGCTAGTACAGTGTCGGCGTTCTAGCAAGTATCCTCAGGTGGCCATCCATTCTCACATTTGAAAGATCAGCGATTTGCGAGAGGCGCACTTCGGTCCAAGTCTAAATTCAACTGGAGCACGTTGACTCGTGGCTCTCCAAGAATGCCCAGCTGACGATTCAATGTGTGACGTGCCACAATCTGGCGCACAGCATCCTCACTCAGGTGACGCAGATTGGCAATGCGAGCCACCTGAAAGTTCGCAGCAGCTGGAGTGATGTCCGGATCGAGCCCTGAGGCAGACGCAGTTACCAGATCGATGGGCACAGCGGCGCCTGGCTGGTCTGTCTGTGCAGTGGCCACATCGCCCGCGACTCTGCTCACAAGCTTCTTGTTGGTGGGTCCGTAATTCGATCCGGAAGACGAGGAGGCATCGTACCCGGTGCCTGCAGCCGATGGACGACTGTGAAAGTAGGCGGGCCCGGTGAATCCCTGCCCCAGTATGCCTGATCCGACCAGCTTTCCAGCGCGGATGATCAACTGGCCGTTGGCCTTGTTCCGGAAGAGCAATTGTGCGATGCCAGTGACAACGTAGGGGTAGCCGATGCCGAGCAGGATCGTACCTAGAACGGTGTAGAGCACAGCAGTCGTGATACTTCGACGCATGATGTGTCCTTCTATGCGAGGTGAAGGGACGTGATGATGACATCGATGAGCTTGATGCCAAGAAAGGGGACGATGACGCCTCCTACTCCGTAGATCAA
>JAOAPP010000487.1 GCA_025462985.1 Bryobacterales bacterium
ATGTTGGCGTTGCCCGTGCGCTCGCCGTAGCCGTTCATGCATGCTTGAACGTGCGTAACCCATGCTTCGACCGCAGCCAGAGCATTCGCAACGGCTACATCGGAATCATTGTGAGTATGAATCCCAAGAACGCCGTCAAAACGAGCTCGAACATCCGCGACGATTTCGACCAGACGCATCGGCAGCGTGCCTCCGTTGGTGTCGCACAGGCAGAGGACGTCCGCACCTGCGCTTTTTGCGGCTTCGAGCGTGCGGAGGGCAAAGGCGGGATTTGAGAGATACCCGTCAAAGAAATGCTCGGCGTCATACACCACTTCCCGGCCGTGGGCTTTCAAATATCTCACTGTGTCCGTGATCAGCTTGAGATTCTCTTCTTCCGTGATACCCAGCGCACGATGCACATGGAAGTCCCAAGTCTTGCCGAAGATAGAGACCACGGGAGTGCCGGCGGCCAGCAACTCTGCCACGTTGCCGTCGGTCTCGATGGTGTTCTTCGCAAACCGCGTCGCGCCAAAAGCCGTGAGCTTGGCATGTTTCAGCTGGAGCTTCTTGGCCCGGCTGAAGAACTCCTTGTCTTTAGGATTCGATCCAGGCCAACCGCCTTCAATGTAGTCAATTCCTAGCTCATCCAGCTTTGCGGCGATCAGTAGCTTGTCATCTACAGAGAACGAGACGGACTCGCCCTGGGTGCCGTCCCGTAAGGTGGTATCGAAAGTGAAGATTCTCATAAAGCCCGTTCGGAGTTAAATCGCATAAAAGCAAAGGCCATCGGCTGGTTTTTTCTCCCGCCGATGGCCTCAGTTTTGTTCAGACTGCACTAGGTCTCAGGCGGGGGCGCTAATCGCCACGCTAATAATGAGTCCGCCCTTGAGTAGGAAAAACATCAACGATTCGAAGTCTTGCATTCAATTATACGCGAATCACTGGAGTTGTATAGCAGTTACTTGGGGCTGGACAGTACGAGCTTCTTAACGAACATCAACTGGCCAAGGTGATAGGAGTTGTGATTGGCGATCAACAAGGCTTCCCGCAACAACGTCTGGCCTTGCCCGTGTTCAATGGGGCGAAGCAGATGGTCTGAATTGTGGATCAGGTCTCCGAGATCCCGGGCATCGGCCTGATAGCCCTCGATGGCCTGCTGCCAAGCCTCTTCGCTGGGTGGCGCCTCGCTCTTAGGCCAGTATTCATCAGGCCATTTGGGGGACTTGTGCTTGGGATTTCGAGAAAACTCGAGAATATCCCATTGCGCGATTCTCATGTGTTCCAACAACTGCCACGCGCTGTGGGGCGCGCCGCAAGGCTTGACCCCTCTCAGGTCGCTGGGGAAATCTTCAACAACAGCATCAAAGTCAATGTGGGAATGATGTCCGCTCATCGCATCGACAATCATCTTCCGAAGGGCGGAAGACTCGTTGGTGCTCATACTTCAACTTTAACTGGCGTGTCTACCAGTTACTCTGCGAAGAAGTAACAGGGGCGCTCGGAACGGCAAGATTTGCGGGCAGCGGAGGCGGGTTCGGAGTTGCTGGGGCGCCTGCGGAGCTATCGGGGACTCCGTCGTCGGGCCTCCAATGCCGTCACTTGGCGGAGTTGAACCTATAGCTCAGTCGCGATTGCTGAGGAGCGTCGTTTGGGCGGTGATGACATTCGGATAACTCTCGATGCCGGTTTCGAACCCTGTGAGCGCCAGATCCAGAAAGCGACGAGCCGATGTGACCGCAGTCCGCTCCTCCCCACTTCCGTGGACAGAATGGTGAGGGCGGAAAGCTGGTCTTCAACGGACTGGAAGGCGCTTTCGGCCGCTCCTTTGTAGGCGGCGTCCAGAGTGCTCATCCCCTCTTCCCGGTACTGCGTGATGTTTTCAAGCACCACGATTCCGTCGTCCACAACGAATCCGGTCGAGATTGTGAGAGCCATCAGAGACAGATTGTCTAGGCTGTACCACAGCAGATACATCACGACGAATGTTCCTATCAACGACACCGGAACCGCGACACTTGGGATCAAAGTGGCTCGGAGATCACGGAGGAAAACAAAGACAACAAGGACGACCAGAACCACCGAAATAACGAGTGTGCGCTCCGCGTCCTGCACCGAGGCGCGGATGGTGACTGTCTGGTCAAGTACCGTCGTCAGTGTAATGGCCGGATCGATGGAGGCGTGAAGCTGCCATCCGGGTCGTCAACGCGGGCAAATGCTTCCTTCCTTGCCAGGTTACGGATTCACTGAGCGGATATTTTCCCGAAGTGGCATTAACGCCGCGCGAGGTTGAGGTGTTGAGTCTGGTAGCAACAGGGATGGGAATAAGGAAGCGGGGAGCAAGCTCGGCACAGCCGCGGGAACCGTAAAAGCGCGCGTGCAAAGCAATTTAAGTAAGCTCGGCGCAAAGGATCGAACACAGGCCGTGACGATCGCTTTGCACCGGGGCATCATTCATCTGCATTCACCCGATCTGGCGAATGCAATCCCAAAGGGCTAGTGGCTTAGGCGCCGACAGTGGCTTCTTGCGGAACGCCTGACTCTTTCTTCTTTTTGAGGAAGGGCATCATGGCTCGGAGTTCCGCGCCAACCTTCTCGATTGGCTGATCCTTAGCAGCTTCCCGCATGGCGAGGAACTTCTTCCGGCCTTCGCGGTTTTCGGCAAGCCAAGTTCGCGCAAATTCGCCTGATTGGATTTCTGCCAGAATCTTCTTCATCTCTGCCCTGGTCTCATCCGTTACGATGCGGGGACCACGCGTGTAATCGCCATATTCCGCCGTATCTGAGATGGAGTAGCGCATGTAGCCGAGGCCGCCCTCATAGATCAGGTCGACGATCAGCTTGAGTTCGTGCAGACATTCGAAATACGCGATTTCAGGCGCATAACCGGCGGCTGTCAAGGTTTCGAAGCCGGCGCGGATCAGTTCGCTGACTCCGCCGCACAATAAGGCCTGCTCGCCGAAAAGATCGCTTTCGGTTTCTTCCCGGAAGGTCGTCTCGATGGTTCCGGCTTTAAGACACCCAAGTCCGTATGCGTAGGCAAGCGCATTTTCCAAAGCCTTGCCGGACGCGTCCTGGGCAATGGCCACCAGCGCAGGTACGCCGACTCCTTCTGTGAACAGTTCGCGAACGCGATGGCCTGGCGCCTTGGGCGCGATCATCGTGACGTCGATGTCGGCAGGAGGCTTGATCTCATTGAAGTGGATATTGAAGCCATGCGCAAACATCAGAGTCTTGCCCTTCTTCATGTGCGGCGCGATGTCGTTGCGGTAGGTATCGCCCTGCACATGATCCGGAACCAGAATCATAATCACGTCCGCCTCTTTGGCCGCATCGGAGACGCTGAGCACCCTCAGACCGGCAGTTTCGGCTTTCGCCCGGCTCTTGCTGGTGGTTGGCAAACCAACGATGACGGTCAGGCCGGAGTCACGCAAGTTCAGCGCATGCGCATGACCCTGACTTCCGTAGCCGATGATGGCAATGGTCTTTCCCTGGAGCGGAGCAAGGCTCCCGTCCTTCTCGTAAAATCTTCTGGGCATTATTCTTCCTTGGCGATCTCTAATTGAGCTATTCGGCTCCCTGAAGTTCAAGAGCTTCTTCGGGTGCAGCACCGAGAGGCACTGGCGGCGAAAGACGCAGCTTTTTGTTCTCAAGAGACATCGAGACAATGCCCGAACGGGCGATCTCGATCTCTCCGTAACTACGCATCACGTCGATGAATTCGTCCAGCTTCTCCGGATCTCCGGTGGCCTCCAGTGCGAAGCCTTCCATTGTGGAATCAACCACACGAGCCTGAAACATATCCGCTTCCTTCAGCACCGCCGTACGCTGCTGCTGCGAAGTGCGGACCCGTAGCAATACGAGTTCCCGGTTCACGGCCGGTCCCTCGGTCATATCGGTAGCCTGCAAGACGTTGATGAGCTTGTTCATCTGCTTGATGACCTGCGCCCGGAT
>JAOAPP010000491.1 GCA_025462985.1 Bryobacterales bacterium
GCCTTCCTATGATCTGGAAGCCTGTGTTCATGTAGATCTGCGCAGGCGCATGATTGAATTGCGTCGTATGCATGGACCGGATCACGGCGATGTCGTCCGCAACGGTTTGCAGATGCGGCAGAAGTTCTGAGATCTCCGATCCGGAGCCGCCACAGCGATTGAACTTATAAGGCGACCCGAGCAGCCTTGGCGTGCCTTTGATGAAGGCGAATCGCTCTCCCTTTGTCAATTCAGCGGGTACGTTCTGGCCGTCGTACTTTTGCAGCGCAGGCTTGGGGTCGAGCAGATCCACTTGCGACGGCGCGCCGGCCATGAACAGGAAGATGACGCTCTTCGCCTTAGCAGGGAACATTGGCGTCTTGGGCATCAGCGGGTTGGTGTCGACGCCCTCCGCGAAAATACTCTCGTTCAAGAGACCTGTCAGGGCCGCCGCCCCGACGCCGAACCCTGCCTGCCGGAAAAAGTGGCGTCGCGTAGCTGAAAGCAGCATGTCCTTTTCAATCGGGTCATCAGGTACAGACATGTCGTTTCACTCCTTGGTGATTGCCTCGTCTGTGTTCAACAGAACGTTCGACACCATCGTCCAGGCTGCGGCTTCAACGGGGTCCGCTTGCAAGCCGGAGCGACCGCCGATCGTCTTGTAGGCAGCCGCCCTATCCTTCTCGTATTTCGCACGCTGCGCGTGGAGGAAGCCGGCGATCTTCTGTAGTTCCTCCGGGGAGGGATCGCGTGACACCGTCAGTCTAAACCCGTAGGCGATGCGATCGTTCACGGACGTGCCGCCCTCGGTCATCAGCCGGCGCGCCATCGCACGAGCCGCGTCGAAGAAGTACGGATCGTTCAGGCTGGTGAGCGCCTGCAGCGGCGTGTTGGTTCGCACGCGGCGAACCGTGCAGAACTCCCGGCTCGGCGCATCGTAAGTGATCAGGCTCGGATAGGGAGCACTCCGCCGGATGAAAGTGTAGACCGATCGCCGGTACCGGTCCTCGTTGTTGCTTTCTACCCACTTGTCGGACGAATACGGAACGTCCCAGACACCGTCCGGCTGGTAAGGGAACGCTGGAGGACCGAACATCTTATCGCTCAAAAGCCCGCTCTCTTTGAGAGCCAAGTCGTGTACCGTCTCCGCATCGACACGGAAGCGGGGTCCATGAGCGTAGAGTTTGTTATACGAATCTTTCGCGAGTAACTCCGGCGTAACTCGAGAGTCTTGCCGGTAAGTGGCGGAAGTTACCATCAGCCGTTGAATCTTTTTCATGCTCCACCCTTCGCGCATGAATTGGACGGCCAGCCAGTCCAGCAGCTCCGGATGAGAAGGAGGATCGCCCTGTGTTCCGAAATCCTCACTGGTTTCCACAATGCCGTGCCCGAAGATCGCTTCCCAGAAGTGATTGACGGTCACTCGCGCCGTGAGAGGATTGTCATCGCTCGCCAACCACTGTGCCAGCGCTAAACGGTTTGGAGTGACTTGCCCGGGCAGAGGATTGAAAGCACTGGGCACGTCCGCATACACCAGCTCTCCCGGGCTGGTAAACGTTCCCCGTTCCCGTGTGTAGGCGGAAGGGCGCACTCCGGTGGATTGCTCCCGCATCACCATGGCTGTGTTGATGTTGAGCGCCTTCAAACCTTCTTCAAGGTCGGCCAGCTGCTTGCGAGTATCGTCCAGTTGCGGGGAAACGGAGCGGAATGCCGATGATACTTGATCCTTCTGCGTTTCGGTGCGCTGCCCCACCGGGATATCTAACAAAGGTCGAACAGCGGCGGGGATACTTACCACGAAGGCAGGGTCGGTGTCCTGCGTAGCCGAGATCCGGAGATGACCGATGTTGCGCGAAGAGTGCTTCATTTGATGCTTCAGCGTGATGACAACGGCGTCAGCGGCGATCGGCTTATCGGGAAGAAAGACAACCTGCCTGCGAAAAGCGGAATCTGCGGTAGCGTCGATCGCCCACCCCGAAAGTTGACCGGACTTCTTTTGGACGATCTTGCCGGCTTCATATCCGTCTTGCGACTGATCCGCGATGCTCCTCTTCCACGACACTTTGACGCCGGAACCGAGCTGCACATCGAAGTCGCTCAGGAAGAAATTCCCGGCCGCGTCCCGTCCGGGGCCATCGTGGGGCAGACTGCTGTCTGGCAGGACTTCCAGGCGAATTCCTGTGATTCGCGCAACGCGGAGGGGAGCCTTAAGAACGTAGGTATCTGCTTCGGGGTTGAGGCCACCGGCGAGCAGAGAACCGTCAGAAAGCAGTTGGAGCGTTGCACCCCCTTCCGATCGATACTCGACCGGACGCAGCGTCAGCCATTTCTTTTCGGCTTCGGCGAGTTGCTGTTCCCAGCGCGCCTGAGTTGCATCGAGAGCCGGAGTCTGAGTGTCTAGCCGGCGCTTCAGTTGTGCGATCTGAGACTTGAGCTCCTTGCTCTTCTTCTCTTGCGCGGCATTCGGCAGCTCCAGTTCCGGTTCTTCAGTCCAGTGATCCCCCTTGCCAGCGACGGCGTGCTGGCCGTTTGCAAAGAATGCGAGGAACCGATAGTAATCCTTTTGCGGAAACGGGTCGAACTTATGGTTGTGGCATTGCGCGCAGCCGAGCGTGGAGCCGAGCCACACTGAAGCCGTTGTGTTCACTCGATCGACCTGAGTGTAGTAATAGTATTCGTCCAAGTCGATCCCGCCTTCCTGGTTCAACATCGAATTGCGGTGGAAGCCGGTTGCTATGAGCTGGTCATTTGTCGGGTTCGGCAGCATGTCACCCGCGATCTGATCGATGGTGAAATCACGGAAAGGCAGGTCGGCGTTGAGGGCGCGGATGACCCAGTCCCGATACTCCCATGCTGTCCGGCGACCATCCTTTTCGTACCCGTTTGAGTCGGCATAGCGCGCGAGATCCAGCCACTGCCGGGCCCAGCGCTCTCCATAGTGCGGAGAGGTAAAAAGACGATCCAGCACGCGCTCATACGCATCAGGACTGTTGTCGGCTAGAAAGTTCCGCAATTCCGAAGGCGTTGGGGGCAAGCCCGTGACGTCCAGGTAAACGCGGCGGAGCAGGGTCGACTTGCTTGCCTCGGACGCGGGCTGCACACCTTCTTTTTCCAACTTTGCAAGGATGAAGTTGTCGATGGGATTGCGTACCCATGTCGCGTTTTTTACGGCAGGTAAGGCAGGCGCCAACGGTTTCACGTACGCCCAGTGCTTCGGTGCAGGTGAAGGGGCAATCGGCGTAACGTCATCAGGTCCAGGAGCGCCGGCATCGATCCACTGGCGAATCGTGGAGATCTGATCGCGCGTCAGGGGAGGCCCGCCATATGGCATCTGCGGCCGTTCTTGCGCTTCCAATCTTCTTACCAGCCGGCTTTGATCGGCCTTTTGAGGGATAACTACCGGACCATAATCGCCGCCCTTGCGGATAGCAGCCAGAGAATCAA
>JAOAPP010000493.1 GCA_025462985.1 Bryobacterales bacterium
GGCGATCTCGTTCGATTAGCCAAACAGCGTTGGATCATCGAACGGGATTACCAGGAGCTCAAACAAGAACTCGGCTTAGGACATTTTGAGGGCCGAGGCTGGCGCGGGTTTCATCATCACGCCACTCTTTGCATTGCCGCATACGGCTTCCTGGTGGCAGAGCGAAGTCGTTTTTCCCCCTCCGCACGCGCCGGCAAGTTACGACTACGCACCCCCAAGTTTCCGCTTGACTTCAAGCCTCGTGGTTCGCCGCGCCCGGGCAGAGCGGAATAATCCCGCTTCTATTGCGACCTGTCCGTAGTCAAAACCTCATTGACAAGCAGGATCAGTCACTTACGTTATTGTAGCTTCGAACGTTACGCGAGGTTACAAGATGCCTGGATCTAAGTAGATCCCCGTAACGACGTTACCCCGTATGTCAAATTGCCGATTCGAAGACCCAATTGAGTGTTGACTACGGACAGTTGTGGCGTCAGCGTTTCTCGGAAGCGCGACAATAGATCACCGGGTATGTGCTGCGACCTGCCCGCGGAACACCAATGAAACAATCGCGAACATGGAGGCGCGCGACACCGCTCCTTGTCTACCTCATCGTCGTCGCGCACGGCCGCCAAACGCGAGGGCAGGACAAAGCTCAAGCATCGCTGGCATTTAAGGAACACATCATCGCCAACGACCTCCGTGGCGGTTATCACGTGGCGGTTGCCGATCTCAACCGTGACGGCCGGCCAGACATCATTGCGCTCGCTGCGGGAGGGCCCGATCTTGTCTGGTACGAGAACCCCGGCTGGGAGCGCCACGTTCTCATTTCCGGTTTGCGTTCCATGATCAATTGCGCCCCCGGTGACCCAGGACCGGACGGCATACCAGAGATCGTCGTGGCATGGGAATTCGCCAATGACGCCGCGAAGAGCTTGGGCAAAGTAGGCATTCTGCACCAGGATGGCGACCCGCGCCAGCCATGGCAGTTGCAACAGTTCGATGCGATCCCGACGTCGCACCGCCTCCGCTGGGCCGACATTGACGGGTCTGGAAAGAAGGTCGTGATCAACGCCGTGCTTACCGGCCCCCGCGCTGTGCCTCCGAATTACATGGGCGACCACGCTCCACTTGTTCTCTATCGTCCCGGGGAGTGGAAACGGGAACTGATCAGTGATGCGAACGAAGGTGTCCAGCACGGTATCCTGGTCACCCGCTGGAATCGGGAAGACCGACGTGATAGCGTCCTTACGGCGAGCTTCTCCGGGATCGATCTGTACCAGTTCGCCAACTCAACGTGGACCCGCAGCGAACTCGCGAAAGGCGATCCCTCTTCGTGTCCTGAGTGTGGATCGAGCGACGTGGCCTTGGGCTACTTCAAAGAGCAGAAGTTTCTCGCGGCCATTGAGCCATGGCACGGCAATCAGGTCGTAATCTACTCGCCGCAACATGGTGTCTGGAAACGGGAAGTGATCGACAATTCACTCGTAGACGGCCACACAATCGTTGCCGCGGATTTCGACGGCGATGGGCGCGACGAGGTGGTCGCCGGCTTCCGCAAGGGTGCTACGAGCGCGTTCCTTTATCGTGCGAACGACGCAGGGCAATGGACTAAACAGGTGGTCGACGCCGGAGGAATGCCAGGCTCCACCTGTGTCGCCGCTGATCTGAACGCGGATCGAGTCATTGATCTGGTCTGCATCGGCGGCGCAAGGCTGAAGTGGTACGAAAATCTGCATCGCAACAGGCATGGCCGTTAAACGATCGAGCGTCACACGAACAGGCGAGACGAATGCGCCCACGCCCTGCTGTGGATCGGCACATGATATTTTGCAGCTTTTTCTAAGCCCAAAGACCAACATGGCCTGTGATGGGTAAACCACCTAAGGGGCCTGAAGAGCCGTATTTGCTTTGCCTTCGAAAACCGTAATTGTCGAAGGTAAAACGACCGAATCTCCGACATGCTGTCGACACGTCCAAACGGATCCTCTACACTGCGCCGTTTTCGCCGATCTACGCCGGGTTGCGGCGCCCTATTCTCGGTTAGCGCGTTTCCCGGTGACTCGGGAATTTTGCTGAACGGTCGCGAAAAACGAGTTCTGGATGAGTCATATTCCACTCCTGAGGCGTCACGAAAGAGGATCCTTGGATTGGCCGTCGTCTAAACGAGGTGATCGAGGGGCGTGCCGCTGCAACATTGACACACCCTCTTTGCATCAGCGCGGTTCCCGGATTTTGGCCAGAAAATCAGTTAGCGGCGCCTTGGGCAATGAGCCGTGTGCCGCTGGTCGTGATGGATGAAAATGGCACGCAATGAGTGCCGTCTATATCGCACTTCACGCTGGTCCCCTTCCCTTCTATGGTGTTGTTGTCGGTGAGCCAATAGGTTATGTAGTTTTTGTACATATTGAGCGCGTTGCCCGCGGTGTCGAAAGTAAAGAAGGGGAGCGTGCTCACGTAAAGCTGCCTGTTCCGTGGCTCTGCTTCTGGACTATCCGGCCCAGCGGTATTGTTCTCCGATTGCCTCCAGCTACCGATGAGGATGGACTGCGGAGCCGCCGGTGAAGCGAAGGGCGAATTTCTGTCGGCGGTCCCGGTTGCTTCGGTGACTCCGCCAGCAGCAAACGATACCAGCGCGATGAAAGGCGCGGGTGCTCCCGCCGGCAGTATCTTCTGGATCCAGGTACCTTCGATCGGCGCGACGAGACGAGCCTGGTGTTCTTCTACCCTCGCCTCCTCGAAACGGGAACCTGACGGTTCGCTTTGGGCGTGGGCCATTGAGCTGAGCCCTGTGACCAGAGCCAATATTCCCGGTGCAATCATGAGCCGCCTGACTGTGTGTCTCGTGTGGCTTGTTCTTAGCGTTGCCATTGCTGTTCTCCTTTGCATTGACTTCATTGCGGTCCGCCCATCTGGCGAAGCCGAGAGCCGTCGCCATCTCCTGGTTGGCTCCTGCTCTATATTCGAGGGGACCTACTCTTCCGGACTAGTAAAAATGCGACAAAATGAGACAGGGGCGGCTGGTTCGCTTCACGTTTGCGGACTTTGAGGCCGCGGATCAACGGAGAGGCGGATAACTTGCTATGCACACGATTCAATCGGTCACGCCGGACCCTCGTCTGAAACCATTCGTCCGCTGCTTTGCACAGCGGGAAATCGCGGTGCAGACTTCGCCGTTTGCTGAAACCGCCCTGGCCTCGCTCGAACACATTGTGTCCTTTTCTCTTAGCGGTCAGACAACGACACATCACTGGTCAGGCAGGAGCGCCATCGCGCCCCGCATTAATATCCTGGGCACACAGACACGCTCTCCGGGTTCCTTTTCGTTCACGGGGTCCGTCTCGGCATTTGGGATCTTTCTCAAGCCATTCGCTTCTTGGCAGCTGTTTCGCATTCCTCCGGCGCAGTTTGCCGACCAGGACTTCGAAGCGCACTCAGTGTTCGGACCGTGGATCACGGAACTGTGGCTCAAACTTGCGGAATGCGACACCTTTTGTGACCGTGTCCGGCTAGCCACTGAAACGTTGTTGCCCTTTGCCGAGCACGCGAGTCCGCAGACGACGACGATGGCCGCGGCTCAGAACCTTCTTGAAGCCGATTCCGGCATGCGGATTGAACAGCTGGCCCGGGACTCATGGATGACGGTTCGAACTTTCGAACGGAAGTTTGCCGGAGAGATGGGCCTCTCAGCCAAGCTGTTTGCGCGACTGCGACGCTTTCAGATGGCGCTCGATCGCAAGCGCGCGTTAGGAACCAGGTGGCTCGATGTCGCGCACGACCTGGGATATTTCGATCAAATGCACATGATAAAAGAGTTCCGGGCGTTTGGAGGCGAGGCGCCCAGCCGGCTACTGCAGAGTTGCGGCGATTACCAACCCTGGTCCATCGGCGCGCCGATGTCACTGAATAGCGTGACGAATCACGTGAAGACCACGTAAATTTCGGGTCGCTCGCCCAATAATGCGACGGGACTTCGCTCCTAACGTCCTCGTTTCTAGCCTCACCATCCTCGAGCCAGGTGGGGCTGGGATGTGTCAGTATTGACGCCACCATCACAGCG
>JAOAPP010000498.1 GCA_025462985.1 Bryobacterales bacterium
CGTTTGGCCTCGAATATGCGGTGAACCGCTATCGCGAACGCGCCGACAAGCCTGTCGTTCTCCGGCAGCTCGCAGCAGCGGCTGGAATCTACATCGCAATGGTGGTTTGCTGGTATGTCACGGTCAAGCCGCCCGCCGATATCAGTTGGCGAACTACGGGAAGGATTTTCAGGCAGGGATTCGCACTGAGCCATCTCGCTGCGGTGGTGGTGGAATACCTGGCGCTCCCCTGGTTTCCGATCCGCTTTTCCGCCCCTCTGGCGCCCGCTCACCGCTGGAATCCGAATACTGTGGACCATCCTGCCCTTTACGCTGCGCTGCTGCTGGCGGTTGTCGTCGCCTACTTCGTTACTTTCCGAAGAGACCGTGACCTGCTGGCCGTTTTCGCCATAGCCAGCCTCGGAGGGGCCAGCTTCGGGTTTTTCATTTATACGGGCAACATGCGCAACTGGGGAATCACCTTCGTTGCCTATATAGCCGCTCTCTGGCTGCAGCGTTTTCGCCGGCCCGAGATCCCGGCGGTCAGCACCGTTCTCCTCGTATGCTCTGCCGCCTCCGGAGTCATATTCAGCACCCTCATGTGGACCCGCCCATTCTCGAATTCGGAAGCCGCCGCGGACTGGCTCAAATCAAATCATCTGCAGGATGCCGCTATCGTTGGCACACCCGATACGACGATCGCGGCTGTTGCGACGCTCCTGAAGCGGCCGATCTACTTCCTCGAATGCCGTTGCTCCGACGATTACCTGCTGTTTTCCAGTCGCCGCGACAATTACAACGAAAAAGACTTTCCCAAATACACCATTGAAGCGTTCGATAAGCTCCACTCGGCGCAATTGGTTCTTCTGCTTGGAGAGCCCATCCGGGCGTCAGAACGAGCGTACATCGACGATCACGGCGCAACTGTCGTGCCGCTCGTTCACTTCACCGGGGCGGAAGCGCCCGACGAAGACTTCTATATCTATAAAGTGAGCCGAAAGAGCAGTCAGCCTTTCTCGTTGAGCAGGAATGTCCGGGCCTCTTCGAGTTCTTTGCGACGGTGATCCCCCACTTTGGGGAACGACAGATTCAAGCCACTCAGTGTCTCGACAACGGCGGAGGCCACCACCATCCGGGTAAACCACTTCTGATCGGCCGGAACCACAAACCAGGGGGTGTCTTCAGTGGCCGTATGACTGATCATGTCTTCGTACGCTTTCATGTAGTCGTCCCAGTGTTCGCGCTCGCGAACGTCATTTTGTGAAAACTTCCAATTCTTTTCGGGTTCATCCAGCCGGCTGAGGAATCGCTTCCGCTGCTCCTCTCTCGACACATTGAGAAAGAACTTGCGGATAACGATCCCGTTCCGGCGCAGGTACTGCTCGTACTGGCTGATGTCAGAGAAGCGTTGCTTCCACACACGCTTAGTAATCAGCGGCCGAGGAATCCGCTCGTTGTCCAGTATCTGCCTGTGTACACGCACCACCAGAACTTCCTCGTAATAGGAGCGGTTGAAGATACCGATCTGCCCTCGCGCTGGCATCTCCCTGGAAGCGCGCCAAAGATAGTCATGACTCAGGTCCTCTGCTGAAGGCTGCTTAAAGGTGGAGACCCGGCAGCCCTGTGGATTCACGCCCGACATCACGTGCCGGATAACGCTATCTTTGCCGGCCGCATCCATCGCTTGAAAGATCAGCAGAACAGCCCAAGACTCCTGAGCGTACAACTTCGCCTGCATGTCGCTCATCTTCTTCACGCTCGCGTCGAGGTATGCCTGCGCTTCCGTTTTTAGGCTGAGCCCTTGCGTATCTGCGGGATGATGATCCTTAAGCCGGAACTTCCTGGTTCCAGTGATGCAGTAGGGTTCGATCAGTCCCGCAGCCGTCGGGATTTTGTTCTTCATCAGACTCGCTGCCCGGAGGACATTGCCACGACCGGCGCGTCTTGCATCGATCGAATCCGAATGTAGAGCATGTAGAGCACGATGATGACGTTTATCGAGAGGATGAAAATGTGCATCCAGCTTGCGCGCTCGGCCACTTTGAGGACTTCCCAGGGCAGATACAGCGCCCCGGACAGCAACGCGAACCACTCTGCCCAGACTCGCCGGTGCCACAGCCCCCAGGCTTCAACGAAGCGAACAGTGGAATAACTGAGAGCAGCCGCAGCGATCGTCCACATTCGCATGTCGGTTAGCCGGTCGGCCGCGTGTAATATGGCTTGGGCGGCGCGGCGGTCGGGATCGATGTGTACGTGATACAGGAGGGCTTCCACCAGATCCTCAGCGTGCCTATGAATACCGAACAGGATCAGGAGGAGAAGAATGACTCCAATCCCTTTGGCAGCTTCAAGCGTTGCGATAGCCCGGAGTCCCGCCTTACTGGTGCGATCGTCTAACCCGGGAGGAATGGCGGCATTCCCCAGCCTGACGGCGTCGGCCATTCTTCGATGCTCCCACATTCATTGTGGAACATAAGCCGACGTTGAGTACACTGGCAGCGGATGGGCACGGGCACAAAGCGAGTTCTCGTGGTGGTCAAGCGTTCCCGCTCGCGCAAGCGCTATTTTAGTCTTGCGCCCGCGATCGGTGCCGCCGCACTGGGGGTTGGGCTCGTGTATCTTGCGTTCGAGATCCATAGTAACTACGCTTTCAGCCTGCAATCCCCAATCCTCGTCCGTCTGCAATCTCCGCTTGTGATCGCTCGTCGGGAGCGAAATGAGTACGCGCGGCAAGCACAGGTGGACCAGCATCGCCCGCTCACTGCGTACCAGCAGTATACGTGCGCGAAGTTCGGAGATGCGTGCCGGGTTGCACTCGCAATTCAGCGGGCCGAGAATCCGGCGGGCAAGTGCGAAATCTATCACTACAACGCCGATGGCACTCTGGACTGGGGATACTTTCAGATCAATACCGTGCACCTGAAGAGGCCAGGAGTGGTTCTGCGCAACCTGCTTGATTGCAGGGCGAACATTGACTTCGCGTACGAACTGTACTCAGAGCGCCACGGCTTCACTCCCTGGTCAACCTACAACAGCGGCAAGTACCGGGAATTTCTTCAGCCCTGATCAGTGCTCAACCGCGGCGCACACCAGGTCGCGAAGATGGTTCAGGCCTTTGGCGATGTCGGGGCCAAGGTGAACGCGCAAAGCCCGACGCTTCCGCTCATTCAGCACCTGAAAATCTCCTCTCGCCTGTGCAGCGATCATCACGCCGAAGGTATATTTCTGGTTCGGTATCGAAAGGTCTTCGGCCTCATCGCAGGTGATCTGTAGGAAGACTCCCGAGTTCGGCCCGCCTTTGTAAAGCTGCCCGGTGCTACGAAGAGACCGAGTACCAAATCCGAGAACGGTGGCCACTTGCTTGGACTCCACCACCTGCTTTCGGATGTGCTGTAACACTTCGTCGTAGTGCGGGAACATCGGAATGTAGGCAAGTAAACCGAAGTAGTCGTCGGGCTTCAGGCGATCCAGATGATTGCGGATCACGCCCCCGAGAGATTTGCAGCCTTTCAAAATTTCTGCCGCATTTGCCGGATCCGCGAAAAGCTTGATGCCGTCCTGCTCGAAGACGGGAGTCTCGGCACGAAGTGCGCCGTCCGTCTCGAAGGCAGATATTGCTTCTCCTACGGCAGCGTCAGTTGCTTCAGCGTCAGGCTGATGGTAAGGGTTGATTCGAAGGACGGAAGCGGCGACCACGGTCGCCACTTGCCATTGGAA
>JAOAPP010000295.1 GCA_025462985.1 Bryobacterales bacterium
AACGCCTCTGGGGAGAAAAACCGGGTAAGCCCTTCAATCCCGACTACCCGGACTTTTTTCTGAAGCGGGTGGAAGAGCAGGGTCTGTTCGATAACCTTGGCAACACCAGTTCCGACTACACCGCAGACACTGCGACTCACGGGGTTACGGTGCATCTGTACTTCAAGGGTGGAAAATCGAAACAGGATCGGGCAAAGGAAAAGAAAGAAGAGGAAGAGCGCCGGAAAAGCGATGGAACCTGGTCGCCGATTCCTTAACGCCGGATGTGTTTTTCCTGCGGTTTGAGACACTGCCTGTTGAACGGCTGAGGTCGGTTCAATCCGTTTTCGCTCCTGGAAGGTTACTCGTTAATGAGAGTTGGCGTGTTTGGCTGGGGCCTGGTTGCCCCGAAGAGTCCGAATATCGATGCGTTCCGTAAGAATCTGGAGTCTTCCGAATCGTGGCTGAGTCCATTCAACGGATTCGGACCGGATAACTTCCTGGTCGGTGAGCCCGAGTTCTGCTTCAGCGATTACCAGGAGTGGATCGGAAGCCGCTTCGCGCCACGACGTTTTCAGAAGCTCAAGGAGAAGATGGATTATCCTGCTCTTTACGCAATCGGGGCATTCATCCAGTCTTTGCAGCAAAACCCCGGTATTGACGCAGAGTTGCAGAGCCTTGGCAGTCTGGCCCATGTTTATGTCGGCACAGGGCTCGGCGCACTTGAGACTTCTTATCGGGAGAGTGTCCGGCTTCACCAGTCGCAACGCCGTTGGAACCGATTCTGGGCGCACTCGGACCGTAACTCCGCGTTAAGAAAATTCCTGGACAGTCCGACATCCGGCGATGGCATGACTCCGCCGGACCCCGGCTCTTTCGAAGGCGAGGAGCGCGAGGACGTCCAAGCCGCGTGGAATGACTACTGGATGCAACGCTCCCCCGAGCTTCGTGAATACCTCGATGAGTTGGCCCAGATCGATGCGCTTGTGATCGAGGGCGCCATCGAAAGTGGGAAGCTGCACGCCATACGGGAGAAGGAAAAGCGCCATGTCAAACTTCAGGAAAAGTGGGGTGCGCCAGAGCCGCCCTGGAACGTTTCCGCAAACGTAATCTGGAATATCCACAACACTCCGGCTGCGCAAATTTCGATTTTGGGACGTATCAAGGGTCTCTCATTCGCTCCGGTGGCGGCCTGTTCCACCTTTGGTGTTGCGCTCGAGCTCGCCATGCGGGCGATTCAGTGCGGGCAAGCCAAGGCCGTCGTTGTCGGCGCAACCGACCCGCCACCACATCCGTTGACGGTCGGTTCGTTTTATAGCGCCCGAGTGCTTTCCGCCGACCGCCAGGTGTCGCTGCCATTAACCCGGCTGCGCGGAACCCATGTCGCAGGCGGCTCTGTCGTCTGGATTGTCGGCGACTACGACTACCTTACGTCCAAAGGCTTCAAAGCGATCGGGATGGAGCCTCTGGCGGTGGGAGTGAGTTCGGATGCCGACCACATCATTACCCCTTCGGCGGAAGGGCCAAAGGTCGCGATCAATGAGGCACTATCCCAGTCAGGCTCCGACGCGAGTGCCCTCGGCACGTGGGACCTCCATGCGACCGCCACTCCCGGCGACTACTCAGAGATGAAGACGCTGCGCTCCGTGGTCCCCGATTCCGTTCTCGTAACCGCTCGCAAGGGCACCTTCGGCCACGGCATGAGTGCCGGCGGAGGATGGGAGCTGACGGCTCAATATCTCGGCTTCGAACGCGGACGGCTGTATCCCACTCCTCTCCCGCAAAGTGAATTGAACGGACTAATTGAGGACGTGCACACGAACTTTGTCTTCGATTCGGCTGAGCAGGTCAGCGGACAATTGGCTGGAAAGCTCTCGATGGGGATCGGCGGCATCAACGCCTGCGTCATCTCACGCCCGTTGCCGCGCGAATAAGGACTCCTCACCCGTTGTCAAGTGAAAATGCGTCTTTCCGATAACGCTGTTGGTTGTACCACAGATAAACTAAGCGCAGAGCCGTGCGCATTCTGATTATTGAGGACGAACAGAAAACCTATACGTACCTGAGCACAGGTCTCAGCGAGCAAGGCTTCGTAGTGGATGTCGCCAAGACCGGCGAAGACGGGCTCCATCTCGCGTTGCACTCGGATTACGACGTTGTGATCCTGGACATCATGCTGCCCGAACGGGATGGCTGGTCCGTGCTTGCGAATTTGCGCGGGCAAGGGAGACAAACGCCGGTGCTGGTCTTAACGGCGCGGGATGCGGTCTCCGACCGCGTGAAAGGGTTCAATCTCGGCGCTGATGATTACCTCGTCAAGCCATTTGCTTTCTCCGAACTGGTCGCACGCCTGCAGAACATTCTAAGACGTGCGCCCACTCGACCGAATCCGATCATTAGCCTGGCAGGACTGGAGCTCGACATTTCACGGCAACGCGCCACACGCGAGGGTAAGAAGCTCGAATTGACGGCGATGGAATTTCGTCTGCTGTCGCTGCTGGCGCGGCGCGCCGGCCAGGTGTTAAGCCGAACCTACATTGCCGAGCAAGTTTGGGATATGAACTTCGATTTCGACAGCAATGTAGTCGATGTTCACATTCGGCGGCTGCGGGCCAAAGTGGACGATCCATTTCCGAGTAGGCTGATTCAGACGGTCCGCGGAGTCGGTTATGTTCTGGAACAACCCAGCGAGTAGGCAGCGCGGCGCTCGCAGTCTGGCGGTGCGCTTGTCATGGTGGTACGGAGCTTGCAGCCTCTGCCTCGTGTCTATCGTAACTGGATTTTTGTACTGGGCTCTGTTGCGAAACTTTGACCAGCAGAACGAGCGTTACCTGCAGGAGAAGGTAGCCATTCTTCGCACTCTGCTACGCGAATCCGGCGATCGGGAAAGCACCATTGAATGGGAAGTGGAAGAGGAACTTGCAGCCCATCCCTCCATTCGGGTCTTGTCAAGAGTGCTCTCCGCTGATGGAGCGGTACTCTACCAAGCCACCGGGATGGGGGCGGAACTGAGCGCGCAAACGATTGCCAAAAACAGCGGCGGCGAAGTTCGTTCAGAGACGGGCCAACTCTATCGCGTTTCATCTTCGACAGCCCAGAACAACTCGGGCTCAAAGAGGTACCGTATTCAGACCGCGATCAATCTTGGGTATCAGAAAGATCTTCTGGAACGCTATCGAGACCAGCTTTGGGTTGCATTGGCTCTCGGGTTTCTATTCTCCATGCTCATAGGTCACAGCATTGCCCACCGGGGAATCCGTCCCGTGAAGGAGATGGCAGATGCTGTGCAGAGAATTCGCCCTGACACGCTCGATGAGCGGATCCAAGTGCATAATCCGCCCGCGGAACTGGCCGCCCTTTCGGATGCGTTCAATCAGACACTCAGCCGATTGCAAAGCGCCTTCAACAGGCTCTCCGAGTTCTCCTCCGACATCGCGCATGAATTGCGGACGCCTGTAAACAACATCCGTGGCGAATTAGAAGTGGCGCTGGCGCGGGCTCGGTCCAACGCTCAATATCGGGAAGCTATCGGCTCAGCGCTCGAGGAATCGCTCCGCATTTCGCGTCTGATTGACAGCCTATTGTTTCTAGCCAGAGCCGAGCACCCTGAAACGGGAGTTCTGCGCGAGCAGCTCAATCTTGAGTCAGAGCTTTCCAAGCTGATCGAGTTTTACGGCGCTGCTGCCTCCGAACACGGAGTCCGCCTGGAAGCGGCCATTCAGAAAGATCTCAGCGCGAAGCTGGATCGCCAACTCTTTCAACGCGCAATCGGAAACTTAATGGAGAATGCACTGCGTTATACGCCGAGCGGT
>JAOAPP010000581.1 GCA_025462985.1 Bryobacterales bacterium
TCCGGTAATGTTTTTGCCTGGAACAAATCCCTACCTCGATCCGGTCACTGTGAGCGCTGAGCAGAATTACATGCTCTCCATACTCGATCGCTTCAAGAATGTCCCCTATCTGTCGTGGGACTTGATCAATGAGCCCAGCTTTTCGAGCCCCCGGCATTTATGGAAGGGCAATACACCGAATGAAGATATGGCGGAAAGCCGGGCCTGGCATTCGTGGCTCCGGGAGAAATACGCGGATCCAAACGCTTTAGCGGCCGCCTGGTCTCAGCCGGAAGATCAGGTGACGAGCTTCGATTCGATTCCTCTGCCCAGCCAGAATGATCTGCTCTTCAATCTGGAAGCAGGCCATGCGGGACAGGAACGCGCTCTCGACTACAATCTCTTCGCGCAAGAGATGTTCAGCAATTGGGTGAAGACGATGGTTGCGACGATTCGCTCGACAGGAAGCAAGCAGCTGATTGATGTCGGCCAGGACGAGGGCGGGGTAATGAACCGCGTCCTCAATCAGTTCTATGCCCAAGCCGGTTTATCGTTCACTACGAATCACACGTACAGGCAGAACAGCGCTTTGCTGTGGGATTCACTCGTAGCAAAGGCTCCAGGCATACCGAACATTGTGGGTGAAACCGGATATCAGCCGATTATTCTTCCGAATGGCGACTGGCACTTTGACGAGGTGACGGGGGCGTCGCTCATCGAACGCAAATGGGCCTATGGTTTTGCTGCCGGAACAAGCGGGGCTTTGTCCTGGGATTGGGCTCGTGAGATCTACTTCGGAATCAAGCGCGGCGATGGCTCGAACAAGATCTGGGAAGACACGATGCGCGATATGGGTGAGTTTGCGAAGAAAGCAGAACCTTACGCGGTATCGTTCATCCGGCCGGAAGTGGCGATCGTTCTGCCGGAATCGCTTCAGCTTTCTGTCTTCAACCACCTCGCCCTGGAAGCGCAGCAGAATTGCGTTCGAGCGCTCTATGGGTATGCACGGTCTCAGGCATACGCCGTCGGTGAGGATCAGATTGCATTGCTCGGAAGCCCGAAGCTGATCATTTTGCCATCTCCATGGGTCTTGAATCAGCAGACATGGACCGCGCTCGTGGAGAAAGTAAAAGAGGGAGCGATCCTGCTGGTCTCTGGACGTTTCGATGAAGATCCGCACTTCCATCCCACGAATCGCCCAGGCGAGATTGGCATCTCCTATGTTCCGGGGCAATTGTTCACGCGGAACAACGAAATTGAATGGCCGGAGGGCAGAGCCGAACTCACGTATTCGGGAGAGAAAACTGATTTCCTGGAACGTGCCGCACTGCCGGATTCTCGTAATTTCGTTGAAAAGCCCATCGGCAAAGGCAAAATTCTCTTCTCCGCGTTGCCCCTGGAACTTAACGAGAATCTCGAGGCTGTAGGCCAAATCTACAGCTATGCCTTGAAAGTCGCTGACGTGAAACGGATCTATTCCAGCAGCATGAAGAACGCAGGCATTATGATCTGTCCGACCCAATTCCCCCACGCAACGCTCTATGTCCTTGCGTCGGAAGCCGACCAACGGGACGTCTCCTTCCGTGACGAAAGAAGCGGGCGGCAAGTGTCGGGGCAGCTCCTACCAGGCCGCGCGGCCTTACTCGTTATCGGAGATGACGGCGATATGCTGGCATCCTACAACTGGAAATGACAAGAACAAATCTCCGAATCACGGCGCTCTTGCTCTCGTTATGCTCGGGGCTGACAGCGACACGCGCGCAAACTCAAACCGCGCCGCAGGTTTACGGCCCGTTTAATGCCGTTTTCATTCCGGGCGGCACTGGGCTAGTGAAGAAGGCCCTTCCGTCGGGGCCCTTTTCGACTCGGGGTTCTCCCTGGTCCATGTTTTGCTGGTGCGAAGCGCAGGGCCAATGCGCACAAATACCTTGATCGCGGGAATCGGAGCTCCTGGGGACTTGAGCGGACGATTCCTGGCTCTCGATCAAGGTAAGTTAGCATTCTGGGCCGGGCGTGAAAACAAGTTGTCTGGGTCAGCCGCTATTGAGTCAGACCGCTGGGCACTTCATCGCCGTCACTTACGACGGAACAGATGCGGCCTCATACAGCGACGGCAATCAGGTAGACCGGAAAGCGGTCGCGATCCCTGCGGCTGCTCCGGGCGTCGAACGAATGGGTGATAGCCGGGGCCTGGCGTCTTTCTCCAGCGCCAAGTGTTGCAGCCGACGGACCCCAGGTTTCACAAACAGCGTTTCAAACCAACGCCTGGCTTGACGCCACTGTGCCGGGAACCGTCCTGACGACGTTTGTGAATCGTGGGATTTATCCCGATCCTGACTACGGGTTGAATAATCTCGCCATACCGGAAACGCTCAACAAACAGGAATATTGGTATCGCACCGAGTTCGCGGCACCTGCTTCCGTTCAGAAGCGCCGGTGGGCGCTCACCTTTAACGGCATCAACTACGCGGCAACGGTCTGGCTGAAAGGCAAGCGGCTCGGCGAGATCAAAGGCGCTTTCATTCGCGGAGTCTTCGACGTAACCGGAATCATCACGACCGAAGGATCTAACGTGCTTGCCGTTCGCATATCGCCTCCACCGCATCCGGGAATCCCTCAGGAGCAGTCGGTGAAGGCTGGCCCCGGCGATAACGGCGGCATCATGTGCCTCGACGGTCCAACCTTCGTTGCTACCGAGGGATGGGACTGGATTCCGGGCGTACGCGACCGCAACACCGGCATTTGGCAGGACGTAACACTCACCGCAACGGGGGCAGTAGATATTGGAGACGCTCATGTAGTGACTGTGCTGCCTTTGCCGGACACCCGCCGCGCCGACGTGAACCTCACGATTCCCTTGCGGAACGAATCAGGCGCGACGATCAGCGGGACGCTGAAGGCTTCTTTCGAGGGGGTCAGCCTCGCAAAGAGCGTTTCGGTTCCGCCGGGCGGAAGCGTCGTGACATTAGGCCGTCAGAATTTCCCCAGTTAACAGTTTCGAGACTGCGGCTGTGGTTGCCGACCGGCTACGGCACACCCGAGTTGTATCATTTGAAAATTTCGTTTTCCGATCCGCAAGGCGAATCGGATAACTAGGCTGTGCGCTTCGGGATTCGCGAAATCACGTATGAGCTTTCGCTTCTGGATCACTCGGGTTCTCTGCGCCGGGTGGAGTTTTCGCCAACGGCGGCAAAGGGTGAAGCAGTCGTCGGTGGCAGTCATGAAGGCATCCTGCAGTCCGCCGAGGGCTGGGTGGCTTCTTTGCGCGCCGGCGCGGAAGTCTTGTCCGCCATTCACGCCTTGGATGACAAACGCGCATCTCCTTACCTTGTGATTCGAGTGAACGGGGTGCGTATTGCCTGCAAAGGCGGCAATTGGGGCATAGACGATTCTCGGAAACGCGTGTCCCGCGAGCATCTGGAACCCTTCTTTCGCTTGCATCGAGAAGCTAACTTGAACATCATCCGCAACTGGGTGGGCCAAAACACGGAAGAAGTCTTCTATGACTTAGCTGATGAGTATGGGCTGCTGGTCTGGAACGATTTCTGGGATTCCACTCAAACTACAACCTCGAGCCGGATGATTCCGCTTTGTTCCTTGCAAACGCGCGCGACACCATATCGCGTTTCACAATCATCCCTCGATCGTTATGTGGTGCGGCCGAAATGAGGGCATGCCCGCGCCTGCGGTCAACAAGGGACTTGATGAGCTTGTTCGATCACTCGACGGCACAGACGGTGCAGCTCGCCGGAATTGCCCGTCTGGCGATCCGCTTAAAGTAGGAAGTTCCTCAGACCTCAGCGACTTACCTCCAAATGACTACCGCCACGGGCCTTCGTGGCAGGCGAGTTCTCATGAGCCTTCTCGAGAGTCAGAACGGCGAAGGCGGTGGCCGCGTCGCTCATGAATCGTCCCACGTCGGTCTCCAGGTCTCGCTGCTTGTTCAGTGAGTAAGCGAACCAACGGCCTTCCCGCTTGTCCTGGTTTAGCCTCAGCCATTCTAATCCCCGCCGCAAGCCCGGCTCCTCTCTCGCGACATCTGCATCCTGCAGCGCTAGCGTCACAAGCGCTGTCGCTAAGCCGTCGCTCTTCGTTTCCAAAGGCGTTCCGTCCCTGCGCTTCCAGTCGCCCATAAACGACGAAAGGCTGAACCCTCCGTCTACCTGTTGCTTGCTCACCACTTCCTTCTCAATCGTCTCCTGCTGCGCTTTTGTCAAGAGTCCGTTCAGCTTGGTAGACGCCCACAAGAGCATCACCCGATTGAACAGTACCTGCGAGCCTTCCTGACGCAAGAGATATTGACGCAACAGTTCTACACCCTTAGGTGCTTCTCCCGCCGTTCCCGCTGCCAGGGTAGCCAGCGTAGCGCCATAGTACTGTGAATCGCCTTCCCACGGCGCATTATGGAACTGCAGCCAATCCCAAGCTCCCGCTGCTTCTCCGGTGGTCAACTGCTGCTGCCACATGTTTTCCAGTGCCAGCCCCGCATCCGGACTTTTCCTTCCCGCCAAACGAGTATCAAAGCGTCCAAAATGGATTCCGTTCCGCGGGATTCAACCGTCTTGGGCACACCGGCCTTGGCATCCGCATAAAAGGGTTCCACTTCGTTCCACGTTCGAACCCGTTTCGTCACATTCTCAACCAGCTTGTCCTCAAGTGGAGATGCAGCTTTCTCGCCGAGTTCTCCCCGCAGTGACTGCCGCCCTAGAGCGTAGGGCAGCACCGTATGACAAGAAATGCAGAACGTCTGGTGATCACGAGCCGCCTCGGGCCAGGTTGTCCACCAGTTCATTCGCCCGTCCAGATATGTACGCGCAGCCTCGCGGTTCCAGGAACCGGTATCTTGTGCCTGCAATCTAGAGGCACTCAGTAGCACGAACATGCCTGTTGCAAGCGCGCGGGTTATTCTTTGGAAAGTCCTCGGATCGGGCAGGAAAGTAGTGCTATGGTCGGCTCTCATTGTTGTCCCTGAATCTCCTCGAGTTAGTCAGACCGCATGCGCCAGCTCCAGGTCAAATCCTGCCAACCGGTAACGCGATGTTGAAACGTTCATAAGTCGCCTCGTGACCCATTCTGCGCCCACGGCTAGCGATTTGGCCTCGGCCCGCCACCATGCGCCATCACTGCCGGATTCATAGAACTGTTTGCATAAGTTCAGGTGGCGCAGGAATCCACCCAGAACTCGGGATTCGTAATGGTTCAACACTGACTTGAATCCTCCGATGCCGGAAGCAGAACGGATCACAGCAGACGCAAGGATGGCTTCGCGAACAGCATGCCCCGCACCCTCTCCGCAGATGGGATCAAAGCGCACGCCAGCGCTGCCGCAGGCTAACCAGTCACTTCCGGAAAGATGTTCCAGTATGGCCGGCGAGGATGGTACCTGATTTCCGATTTTGTTGATATGTGTAATCTGCTGAGTAACCAGGCGGCTGCCAGCGAGAAGGCGTTCAGGACCCGCGCCTACGCTTATCAATGAGCCCGTCCCGATACCAACAGGCACCAGAAAAAGCCAGCCCTCGTCCAGCGATTCCATCCAGCACGAATCACTTCCGGCGTTTGCGAGTTGAACCGAAGTTAGCGTCGCCACCCGGGATCCGAACCGAAACTTCTGTTCCGTAACTGCTTTGGCGCTTGCATAGATCACCCAGTCAGGAGTCGAAGATTCTTCCGACCGAAATGGCGTCCTTTGGGCGAGCCGCCGAACCAGTGTCGATTCGTCGACCACCATTCCAAAGTGCGGCAACTCAACTCGCTTATCAGCGCCGCCCCAGAGTACGACACGCTTTTTAACAATCACCGAACCTGCGAATAGATCAGCCGGCTCGGTTTGGAACACATCGCACATCAGCTTCTGAGTGCTACCGTTTATCAGCAGCGTGGGTCCGGTCGTGCCGGACAACGTCGAGTACCGGATGTCCAGGCCCCGAGTGGCAAGGAGCCTCGCACAGCATAATGCAGCGAT
Source organism: Bryobacterales bacterium (assembly GCA_025462985.1). Lineage (GTDB taxonomy): Bacteria > Acidobacteriota > Terriglobia > Bryobacterales > Bryobacteraceae > Bog-105. The sequence goes on from JAOAPP010000581.1 coordinate 5,945, forward strand.
GCCGCCGCCGCGGATTTCTACTTTTCGGCGCATTTGGCCACCTCTCCGGCTCGGAATCCGGTCACGTTAGCCACGGCAAAACTAATGCCCTGCAGATTTCTTTCGGGTGGCACGCCCGGAATGTCTCTGGGAAAGCCTGAGGCCGCGTAAACTGTCCTGCCGTGATGAAACTGACGCTTGTAGTTACTACGCGGACAGAGTTTATCAAGGAGTACGCCGGTCACTCCAGGCAGGCTGCCGG
>JAOAPP010000584.1 GCA_025462985.1 Bryobacterales bacterium
ACGGATGAAGATTCTGGTTGAGCCGAGCGGGGCCGTTGCGGCCGCTGCGGCGCTGCGTCGCAAGCTGCCTCGAGACTTACGGTCACTGGGCATTCTGCTTTCGGGCGGCAATGTCGATTTCGACGTGCTGGCCGGGATTTGCAATGTATAAGAGTCCATGGAAGACGATGTCTTCGCGTACGGTTTACGAAAACAATTGGATCAACGTTCGTGAAGACGAGGTGATTCGGCCGGATGGGAATCCCGGCATCTACGGCGTCGTGTATGTCCGGCCGTCTGTTGGCGTGGTTGCCATGAACGAGCGAGATCAGGTGGTGCTGGTGGGGCAATGGCGCTACTCGCTCGATCGCTATTCGTGGGAGATCCCACGCGGGGGATCACACCCGGGTGAGGGCGAGATGCTCGATGTGGCTCAGCGGGAGCTTCAGGAAGAAACCGGAGTCATTGCGGCCAATTGGGAGTTTCTGGGCACGGTCGACAACGGCAACGGCGTCGCCGATGACGTACAGAGCCTGTATCTTGCAACGGGGTTGACTCATACGGAAACGAACTTAGATCCGGAAGAAGACATCACGGTGCAGTGGAAACCGTTCGACGAGGTTCTGGACATGGCGATGAACGGCGGGATCACCGAGGTCTGCAGTCTCGCGGCGATCTTCAAAGTGGCGCTGATAAGAAGCAAAAGGAAATAGAGAGTGAGTGCACACGCGACCAGCACCGGGCTTTCTTCGCTGACCCTAGATGGTGGGAGGAGCCGCCGCCGGTTCGCGATTTTCGCGTCCCTCGTTCTGGCGTACAACATACCCGTCATCCTCTGGGGCGCCTATGTGCGGGTTTCGTTTTCGGGTGACGGCTGCGGGGCGAATTGGCCGTTCTGCAACGGGCAGGTGATTCCGCAGAGGATGAGTGTGCCGACGATCATCGAGCTGACACACCGGCTAATGACGGGCGTGGATTCGGTGCTGGTGATCGCGATGTGCGTGCTTGCGTTTCTGCTTTTCCCTCCGAAGCACGCCGTGCGCCGATATTCGGTGTGGTCGCTCGTGTTCCTGTTTGTCGAAGCGCTGCTGGGTGCGGGGCTGGTGCTGTTCCGTATGGTGGCGAGGGATCAATCGGTGGGGCGCGTCTGGTACCTCTCCGGACATCTCACAAACACGCTGCTGCTATTGGGAGCGCTCACGGCGACCGCCTGGGTGGCAGCGAGAAACGTCGAGTGGATGCGGGCCAAATATTTCTCGCGACCGATGCTTGGCGGACTGTTTGCGACTGTTTTCGTTAGCGTTACCGGCGCGGTGGCGGCGCTCGGAGATATGTTGTATCCGGCATCTTCGCTTCCGGCCGGCATCCGACAGGATTTCTCCGGATCGTCGAGCATGCTGCTCAGGCTTCGCACTGTTCACCCGATATTTGCTGTTGCTGGAGCGGCGTACCTGTTGTGGCTTGCCGCCCGCGGATTGCAGCAGAATGAGGATCGCGAGTGGAAAAAGGCCGCAGCGATCCTGGCCGGCGTGGTGATCGTCCCATTGGCTGCTGGCATGGTGAACCTCAGCTTGCTCGCGCCGATCTGGATGCAGCTTACGCACCTGTTCATTGCTGACCTTGTGTGGATCGCCGCAGTGGTGCTTGCACTGCAGACAGCGGTCAGGACTTCTTTGCGGCCGGCCCGCTGACCTCAATCAATTTCGGAATGCGATCGGCGGCCGCCGGCAGCGCGGGGAACCTGGTGTGCGGTTCGGTTTGATACCAGTACGCCGTCGTGAAAAAGCTGTCAGAGCGGTGGTTGGCGTGACCATGTTCAATCGTGACTTTGATCGACTGATCAAAGGTCACGGGGTCTTCGAGGTGCCATCGATAAAGACAGTAGCGGCCGCCGATCTGTTCGACGTCCTTCGCATAGGGCGCTCCGTTGTGCATGTAGGCAAAGGGCTGGAAACCGTGAACTCCGCCGAAGTTCCAAGCCCCGTTGTAATAGTCTTCCGTGCCGGTACCGGTGATTGCCGGCGCGTCGTCGGAGTCAATGAAGATCATCTCGTCACCTTCACCGAACCACCCTTGCTGATTCTGCACTACCCCGTGAGTCACGCCAACGAAGTGCCCGCGACCTTTCGCTTCGAAGAAGACGTAGTTGTCTTCGCCCTTTATGTTTTTCTTATCGTTGACGGCTGCGGAATACTCATTGGACCAATCGTTCGACCATCCTTTGCAGGGCGCGGCCTGCCGATATTGCGCATGGAAGTAGCCCATATTGGCCGGCGGCGTGGCGTAAGTCACGTAGTCGATGTTGTAGTAGAACGAGTCTGTCGGGATGCTGCCTTCGTTGGTGACGGTGATGCGCGCGGATTTGCCGAAGGGCATCGGGAAGTATGCGTTCATTGCTTTGATGGAGGCCACGGTCGTGAGCGCGGACTGGTAGTTGAAGTACTCGCCGAGGGTCAGTCCGAAGAAGTCTCCCACGGGCACTTCAACAGACGGCTCGGTTTCGCCATCCCAGTAGGCGCGCAGAACCAGCGTCTTGAGATGATGCTCGTCTTTGCTATTGATCGTGAACCAGATATGGGTGACGAGGCCGGCGCCTTCCGCTTCGAGGAGAGGGATGGTAGCGCCGGGCGCAATTTTTGCGAAGTCCGCGTTGCCGCCGGTACGATCGAAGCTCGAGGAGCGGCGCGTGCGGTAGCTCCGAAGGTCTGCAAGATGCGCCAGAGAGGAGGGCGGGGTGAAACTGCCCGCAGGCTCTTCGGCTGCGGCGTCCAGAGCTGCAGCGGGCCCCAGAATAGCGGCCGCTCCGGCTGCGCCCGCCAGCAATTTTCGTCGTCCTATTTTATCTTTGGGTTGCATGAGTGAACTCTTATTGGAGGTCATTTTGCGAGTGCGTCGAGCCCGGCCTGGGCGATGGCTTCATCCACGTCTGAACTGGCTCCGCTCGCTGCGATCGCGCCGAGCGTTTTGCCGTCGACCTTGATGGGCAGTCCGCCCTGGTTCGGGAAGTATTCGGGAAAGGCCAAGGCAGAAACGTTTCCGTTCTTTACTGAATCGGCGCCGTTCTTTGAGGGGCTGCCGTAGAAGGCCGCGTGGCGCGCTTTCTTCTGAGCGAATTGAATGGTATTCATGGTGGCCCCATCCTGTTTTTCGAAGAAGAGCAGATTGCCGCTGTCATCGACAACGCAGAGCGCGATGTGAACATTGCGCTTTTCGGCTTCGGCCTCCGCTGCGGTAACCATGCTCTTGACGGCCGCCGAACTGAGGTATTTTTTCGTCGGGAGGTCGACGGCCAATGAGAGGCGCAGGAGGAGGAGGCATAGCGTGCCCACTTTGAACATGGGCAACATCGTATCAGTAGCGGGATGGAGGCTTTCCGCTGCACTTCGCTAATCTGGCTTAACGGCATTGAATATTCCATGAACAGGCTCCGCTGGTTTTTTCTCCCGCTGTTGTGTTGCTGCTGTCAGATCGCCCTTGGCGCCCCGCCGCCGACTCTTTCGGTGGAAGCCCGATTCAATGAAGTTCGCAAGAGTCCCCCCGAGTTGTACGCCTTCCTCCTTCGCATGCCGAAGGGCGGGGATTTGCATAATCATCTGGCCGGGGCAGTTTATGCGGAGACGTTTGTGCACGAGGCGGCTGCGAAACGATTGTGCGTGGATCGAAGCACGTATGTGTTTTTGCAGCAATCAGCGCCTTGCGATGCCGGGCAGGTCGACGCCGCCGAAGCGGAGCACGA
>JAOAPP010000624.1 GCA_025462985.1 Bryobacterales bacterium
GGTTTGCATCATCCACCTGATACGAGACGAATTTGCCCGGCTTAATTCTGGCAGGCTGGCGCCAGACCTTCAGAGTTAGGCGCAGTTACTTGTAGCTCCTCTGGCTTGGATGAACGTACTCAATCTCCAGAGGTTCTTTTATGAGATCGGGAGCGTTTCCATACCCGCGGTAGCCCCACGCTGCGACATACGAATACTTGTCATCGTTTCGGAGCGCCTCGCCCTCGGGCGTTTGAAACTCCTCGCGGAAGTGGCCGCCGCATGACTCGTTACGTTCCAGCGCATCGATACACATCAACTCCGCCAGCTCAAAGAAATCGGCAACTCGATTCGCCTTTTCAAGGCTCTGATTCAGATCTTCCGCGGACCCGGGAACTTTCACGTTCTGCCAGTATTCATCCCGCAGAGCCCGAATCTGGCCGATGGCCTGTTGAAGGCCGGCGGCGGTACGGGACATTCCACAGTAATCCCAAACGATCTTGCCGAGCTCCCGGTGATACGAATCGACCGTTCTGCGGCCGTTAATCGAAAGCAGCTTCTGTACCGTCTCCTGCACGCAGGCCACCGCATTGCGAACCTCCGGGTGAGACTCGGTCACCGCACCGAGCTTGTTATTCGCGATGTAATCGCCAACGGTATAGGGAATGATGAAGTATCCGTCCGACAAGCCCTGCATCAACGCGCTGGCGCCCAGCCGGTTCGCCCCGTGGTCGGAAAAGTTAGCTTCTCCCAACACGAAGAGGCCGGGAATTGTGCTCATCAGGTGGTAATCGACCCACAGACCGCCCATCGTGTAGTGGATGGCCGGATAGATACGCATCGGCATCTTATACGGATCCTCGTCCGTGATGCGCTGGTACATATCGAACAAGTTGCCGTACCGCTCTTCAACCGTCTTCCGTCCCAGCCGTCGGATCGAGTCTGCGAAATCGAGGTACACGCCAAGGCCGGTCTCGCCCACGCCTCGGCCTTCGTCACAAACGTTCTTCGCATTGCGTGACGCAACGTCGCGCGGAACCAGGTTTCCGAAGCTGGGATAGCGCCGCTCCAGATAATAATCGCGATCCTGCTCGGGGATCTGATCCGGTGGCCGCTTGTCGCCTTTTTGTTTCGGCACCCAGATACGGCCATCGTTGCGCAGCGACTCGCTCATCAAAGTCAGCTTCGATTGATACTCGCCCGAAACCGGAATACAGGTCGGGTGAATCTGCGTGAAGCACGGATTGGCGAACAACGCGCCCCGCTTGTGTGCGCGCCAGGAGGCCGTCACGTTGGATCCCTTGGCGTTTGTCGAGAGATAGAAAACGTTGCCGTAGCCGCCGGTAGCCAGAATCACAGCATCCGCGATGTGCGTGTCGATCTCGCCGGTGACCAGGTTGCGCGTGACGATCCCGCGCGCACGCCCATCCACGACGATCAAGTCCAGCATTTCAGTACGCGGGTACATCGCGACCGATCCCGCCTGTATCTGCCGTTCCAAAGCCTGATACGCGCCCAGAAGAAGCTGCTGTCCGGTCTGTCCACGGGCGTAAAAGGTCCGCGAGACCTGTGCGCCGCCGAAAGACCGGTTTGCCAGGGTGCCGCCGTACTCACGAGCAAATGGAACGCCCTGCGCGACGCACTGGTCGATGATGCCGAGGCTGATCTGTGCCAGCCGATAAACATTCGCTTCGCGAGCGCGGAAGTCGCCGCCCTTCACTGTGTCGTAAAAGAGCCGGTAAACACTATCGCCGTCGTTCTGATAATTTTTCGCCGCGTTGATGCCGCCCTGGGCCGCAATCGAGTGTGCCCGGCGCGGTGAGTCCTGGAAACAGAAACACTTCACGTTGTAGCCGAGCTCGCCCAGAGTTGCCGAAGCGGACCCGCCGGCCAGCCCGGATCCGACCACAATGATCGAGTGCCGCCGCTTGTTCGCCGGATTCACCAGCTTCATGTCAAAACGTGTTCGATCCCAGGCGGTCTCAACGGGACCGGAAGGAAGTCTTGAGTCGAGTTTCATTTATCGCACCAGCCCTAGCAGGATGCTTGCGGGAATCGATATGTAGCCTGCGGCTATCACGATGGAAAAGATCAGCGCGGCCTTTTTGAGGATTGGTGTATGGCGCGGATGATTGATGCCAAGCGACTGGAACATGCTCCAGGCGCCGTGCCGGATATGAAGCCCCAGCAGGATCATCGAAAAGATGTACCAGGCCGACACGTACCAGACCTGAAATCCTGCCACCACGTTGTGATAAACATCCGTCTCGGCAAAATCCGAACCGGGGTGAACCACTCCCGCGGTCAGGTGCAGCAGATGGTAGATGATGAAGGCCAGCAGGATGGGCCCGCTCCAGTACATCGTGCGCGATGCATAAGTGGATGCGACGTTGTCCCGCTTGGCATAACCAACCGGACGCGCCGCGTTCTTCCGGACGGCCAATTCCACCGAAGCCCAAATGTGAAGCCCGACTGAGAGAAGAAGAAAAATCCGGACGCCCCAGAGGAGTTCGGGCGCGCCGTGCAGAAACCGTCCGTAGGCGTTCAGCTTTTCCGGTCCTTCAAATACCTGCAGATTGCCGAGCATATGAACCAGAACAAAGCCGAAGAGGATTACTCCCGTAGCCCCCATAACGGCCTTTTTGCCGGTTGTCGAGGACCAGAAGCGCGCCGGCCGGATTTCACCGGCGCCGATCACGGTAGAAGCCATTATTTTTTCCTGAACCGATGAGGAGTCGAGTACTGATCAGGCGCGCGACCAGCTCTTACAGCCGCGTTCTGGTCTTGATTGGACCGACTCAGAAAACCTGCGAGCGTCTCAACCCTCCATGACGATCTTAACTTACTAGCCACGTTTGGGAAGGCCGCCAAGCCGGACTCCGGAGGCTAGCGTTAAGTACTGTTGACGCCGTTTTTGTATCTATTCGGCGTTAAGCTAATGGGTACATGAAAGTACGCATCGGCGTTGACGGCTCCAGATAGAATGAGTCCCGCCAACACGGTGAAGCTGGAGGCGCGCGAGATCTTTTCGGTTTCGCTCCCATCTGACCTGAGGGTTGCGGTTCAACAGGCCCATAGGGATTGGGATGCCGCTGGAAACACAGCTCGGCTTTGGGCCAGGGACGCGTCTCTTTGGACGAACGGGGACGAGGGCAAATGGCTCGGCTGGTTGGACATCGTCGATCAGCAGCTGAGGGATCTTTCCAAATTCAAGGCGCTTGCCGCGGAAATAGAGGAAGACGGTTTCACTCACTTTCTGCTGCTCGGAACGGACGGAGCCAGTGTGGCGGCCGGAATCTTCAGACAGACGTTTGGCCCGCAGAAGGGATCGCCAGAGCTGCTCGTGCTCCAGTCAACAGAGCCGGCGCAGCTCAGAAGCGTTCGCTCGAAGATCGATCCAAGCCGAACGCTATTCTGCGTTTCCAGCACATCTGAAACAACGCTGGAATCCGGCGCGTACGTGCAGTACTTCTTCGAGGAAACGAAGGAGGCCGTGGGCGACGAAGCGGGACATCACTTTATTGCCGTCGCCGCTCCGGGCTCCAGGCTCGAAGCTTTGGCCGGAGAGCTAGGGTTCCGTTACGTTTATCCGGGCAGCGCCGGTCTCAGGGGCTGCTACTCCGCTTTCTCCGATTTCGCGATGGTTCCGCATGCAGCGGCTGGGCTCGATACAGAAACGCTGCTGGAGCGCGCGAAGCTGATGGCGGACGCTTCGAAAAGCAGCCATTCGAACAAGAATCCCGGAGTCTCGCTCGGCCTCGTCCTGGGAACCGCGGCAGTTAAATTCGGGCGCGACAAGATTACACTAATCTCTTCCCCATCGATTCACGCATTGGGCGCCTGGCTCGAGCAGCTGATGGCGGAATCCACCGGCAAAGAAGGCCGCGGTTTGATTCCGATCGATCGGGAACCGATTACGGATCCTGAGAACTATGGCGACGATCGGGTCTTCGCCTACGTCACATACTCGAACGACACCGATAGAGAGATCGAGAAGCACGTCGCCGCACTTGAATCCGCTCGGCAGCCTGTCATTCGGATCGTTCTGGAAAATCTGGACGACATTGCGCAGGCGATGTTCCAATGGCAAGTGGCGACCGTGGTCGCCGCTTCAATCCTTCGAATCAACCCTTACCATCAGCCTGACGCTGAGGCAACTGACGCTGCCGTAGGGGAAGCAATATCTGCCTTCGAGACGCACGGCGCACTTCATGCCGAGACTCCCGTCTTCGAGCAGGACGGCATCAAGCTTTTCGCGGATCCGGCAAA
>JAOAPP010000626.1 GCA_025462985.1 Bryobacterales bacterium
TCGGGCAATCTGGCGCCTGAAGGATGCGTGGTGAAGAGCACGTCCATCGATCCAAGCATGGTGGATGAGAACGGCATCTACCGACTTTGCGGCCCGGCTCGTACCTTTGTCACGGAACACGACGCCATCGCTGGAATCAAAGAAGGAAAGGTCCGCGAAGGCGACGTGATGGTGCTGATGTGCCGCGGCCCGATGGGCACAGGCATGGAGGAGATTTATCAGATCACTTCCGCCCTGAAACACCTCCCGTTCGGCAAATACGTCGCAGTGATAACGGATGCCCGTTTCAGCGGCGTTTCCACCGGAGCTTGCCTGGGGCACGTGTCGCCCGAAGCCTTGGCGGGCGGCCCCCTAGGCAAGGTGCGCGACGGCGACGTGATCGAGATTATCATCGATGGCATAAAGCTCGAAGGCAAAGTGAACCTGGTTGGCGAAGGACACGAGCGATTCGATGCCGCAGAGGGAAGCCGGCGATTGGCTCAACGTGCCAAACGGGACGACTTAGCGGCAGATCCGGAACTGCCGGCCGACACACGGCTCTGGGCTGCGCTGCAGCAAGTGAGCGGCGGAATCTGGGGCGGGAGCGTGTACGATCCGGAGGCGATTGTCGCGCGACTGAATCTGACGTGAGCGATCCGGCTATCGTGCGCCGCCGACCGCGACTTTCGTCAGCGATTCTTCCGCCCTCGGTCGCTGCTTCATCCGATCGTAGAGATACCGGATCACATAAAAAGAGCAGCCGATTGCAACCGCGAGGACTGCATTCATCACCAAGACCGCAACCGCCGTCGTTAGGAATCCAAGAGCGTCCGTCCGGCTCATCCGAGGAAGCCGCCGCCAAGTTCCCCACTCAAGCAGGCAGATTCCGATGTACGCAGTCACTCCGGCCAGCGCCGGAATGGGGATATGCGAAATGTAACGGGCTCCCAGGATGATCGAGCCCAGGATGAAAGCGGCGTGGAAGACGTTCGCCATGCGGGTTGTTCCTCCGCAGCGCACAGCAGCGAGGCTGCGGGCAGGAATGCCCACGCTCATGGGGGCGGCGAAAACTCCGGCGATCATGTTGGCGACGCCGTAAGCTCCGAGTTCGGCGTCCGCATCTGAGCCGTTCATGTGTCGGTGGCGTCCCCGGAAGTGTTCGACCACGCGCGACGTGATGAGCAGATTCACGGAAGAAACGAACGCCAGACCGAATGCCGCTGGAACTACTCGCGCCACGTCGGCCGGTGTCCAGGAAAACGCGGCAAACGGAGGAACTTCGAGGGGCAGCTTGCCCACTTCACGTTGATGAAGCCCGAAAAGAAGGGCCACCATTACCGAGGCGATCACCCCGAAGAGCGGCGCCGGCGCCCGGGGAACATACCGGGCGCAAAGCAGGCCTACCAAGATCACGACGCTCCCGATGATAACCGCGCTGGGCTGAGTCGCTCCGATGTTCCGGAGGACCTGCCAGCTTTGAAAAAGCATGTTGTTGGACGTGCGGTCAATCACAGCACGAACGCCGAGAAGCACGCCTAGCTGAGAAAGGATCATCATGGCGCCGATACCGCAGGAGAAGCCGGTGACCACAGCATGCGGCACCCGCTGGATATAGCGACCGAGTTTCAGCACGCAGAACATCATCATGAAGACCGAGGCGGCCATGCAGACTTTGGCTGCACCGCCGGGGCCCTGCAAATGAACGGCCTGGGAGATAAATGGAACCGTGGCGCTGGCCGCGCCGCCGATCAGGACGGGATTGCGGCCCAGCAGCGCCGTGACAGGCGCGGTCGAGATGGACGTCACCAGCCCGAGCACAGGCGGGAGACCCATCATGCTGGCCATCGACAAACCATAAGGCAGAGCAATCAAGGCTGCGATCGCTCCGCCAGACAGGTCACCGATCAGCCTACGCCAACTGTAGCGGAAGCGGAAATTCAAGTGAATGTCTCGGTCCGAAATGTAGCGTCGAACTTAGACGTTGTAAGTTTTTGCGAAGGCCTGTTTGAACTTCGCCATGTCTTCTTTGCTGCCCACGGTGACACGCACCCAGTTCGGCCAGACCGGCCAAACGCGCCCAATGTACACCTTCTCGGCAGCCATGTCTTTGTAGAAGTCCATGCCCGGGCGCTTCACGTTGATCATGAAGCAATTGCTCTGCGAAGGAATGAATTCCACGTTCCTGGAGGTCAACCAGCTGAAGGTGTCCTCGCGAATGTCGCCCATGACCTTGCGGCGTTCCGGAATCAGCGTCTTGGATTTGACGCTGGCGATAGCGGCCGCCATTGCCGTGACTGGCATGGCGCCCGCGCTGAACTGCGAAAGCCTTTCCAGCAGGTCGGGACGTGCAAATGCCGCACCGGCGCGCATTCCGGCCATTCCGTAGAGCTTCGAAAACGTGCGAAGAACAATTACGTCTTTGTCTTGCGCCACAAGGTCAGCGCACGGCACGGCATCTTTGGAGATATGGATGTAGGCCTCGTCGATCATGACAACCGAGCCCTTGGGTTTGTTGGCGACGAGGTACTCGATGTCCGAGCGGCTGGTCAGCGTGCCGGTCGGATTGTTCGGATTGCAGATGTAGAACAGTCCGCCATTCGGAGCTGCCGCGAGCATCGCTTTGACATCGTGGTCCCAGGTTCCTTTGCGGAGCGGAACGTTGACCACCTCGGCCCCGATGTATTTGGCGGCGCGCTCTCCGGCTTCATAGCCAGGGTCCGCCTTCACGAATGGACGGTCTTTGGAACAGAACGCAAGCACCGCCTGATGCAGGGGAGCGCTTGAGCCGGCAAAAACTTCGATGTAGTTGCCAGTGGGCTTCAGGCTGAATTTGACGCCGTCGACCGCCGCCATTGCTTCAGCGAGCGAGTACGTTTCTTCGTACATATAGCGGCCGCCGTTCCTGATGATGTTGTGCGCTGCCTCGGCCGCTTCGGCGCATGGACCCATCGGATTTTCGTTGGCGTTGATCTTCACGGCATCGGCCGGCATGTTCCGCACCATGGAGAGCTGCGCCAACGCATGCTCGCTGTAAAACGGCAAGGTCGTGCCGGCCGCGAGCATTGTTGCAAGTCGCCCAAAGCTCCGGCGCGAAAAGCCGCGCCGGACGAAATCATTCTTCTGTTCAGCAGTGAAAGTCGGTGACATGTATTCTCCTCACTCGAGGTTTGTCTGTATTCCGGACCAGGGCAGAGCACCAGGCCGCGCACGACACAATAAAATGCCGGGCAAGTTTGAATGCTGCCACGGGGAGCAGTTACCACCGATGTGGAAAGCACCCCTCAAGAAGCGCTGCGGAGGCCGCCCGGAGGAAGCGGACGCTTAGAGGGTTGTCATGTGCAGTGTATCACCCGGATTGTCTTTTTTCTAACAGGTATTTTTAGGCCAAGATAAGCAGTACTACTTATCTCGCTCCAGTTTGCGACGTATTTCCCGCAGTGCATTCTGCGGAAGCGACATACTACCGTCCAGTAACTCACGCGAGGATAGCGCCTCCTTCGTGATGCCGGTCTTAGTATGGTGCGGCTCATGCGCGAGCATGTGATAGATCTCGTGCGCCATCACTTTGCCCAACGCAGAACCATACGCCATACGATCGCGGTCGGGCGGCATTCCCTGGCCCAGGATGCGCTGCAGAGAGCGCCTTACTCGATCGCATTTGACCTCGCCGAAGGGGAGAATTTCTCCATTCGATGTGTAGGCCATCGCCAATGGACCTCTCTCATCCGACAGTGCCTCCACGGGAATCGGGGTGGCGTCACAATGCCCGGCCATTTTGAAAACGACCAGCCCGCCGAATTGGGAGTTGGGCGCCAACAAAGCCTTATCCTGGACATCAACTGACAGGCCAGAGCCCTTCATGATGGATCTGAGTTCGGCTTTGATGGCCTCAAAGGAAGGGCGGGAGTGCGGATGCTCGTAATCGAGGACCACGGTGAGCGACGGCGCGACAGGAGCGGGAAACAGCGCAGGAACTGCCGTGAGAATCACGGCGAGGAAGCGAGCGTAAGATAGCGGTCGCACAAATGCCTCTCTGACAGGGAGATCGGCGGGATGAGCAAGTCATCCGTCGAAAAGTATATCAAGTGGGATTCAAAAAAGAAGGTGCATGTATAAAAAGTTTGGATAGCAACAATTGGGAAGCCTATTGCACGGGTGCTATACTCCTTCTCAAAACTCTGTATTAGTTTCGCTTCGGGTGATTGCACTCAACGACTGAGCGCATAACGCCTATGGGAACTCCTCCGTCTTGGATCCTGCTCCGCGTCTTGAGCGAGAGATAACTGCTGGCTTGTGGCTTCTTAGCCCGCCAGTGAGCTCGTTAAGGAGATCTGGGGATGCAAGAAAACTTAATTACTTCTACTTATGGCGTTAGCCGAAAGCTGGTGCGAGGCGCAGTTCTGATCTGCGCTATCGCCGTGCTTCTCCAGGCGCAGTCCTATCAGGGAGGCTTCAGAGGCGCCGTGACCGATCCGCAAGGCGCTTCCGTCAGCGGCGCCAAAGTGACTCTGACAAACCAGGGTACGGGCGTCGAAAGGTCCACCATCACGAATGCCGATGGCACTTATGTGTTTAGCGATGTGGATCCGGGCGGCTATTCTGTTTCGGCCGAAAGCCCTAACTTCAAGAAGTATGAGCAGAAGGGAATTACCTTAGGAACACAGCAGTTTCTTACCGTCGATATGAGGCTGGATGTTGGCAACGTCACCCAAAGCGTGACGGTAAACGAAGACGTTCCTCTGGTCGAAAACTCCAACGCCTCGCAGGGGCAAGTGCTCGACCAGCAGCAGCAAGTCGATCTACCGAACCTGGGGCGTAATCCATTTACGCTTTCGCGAGTCGCGGCCAATGTGACACCTGCCGGCAATCCCGCGTATAACCGCATGGAAGACCAGAGCGGCTCCTCGCAGATATCGATTGCGGGCGGTCCGGTGCGAGGTAATAACTACCTGCTGGACGGAGTGCCCATCACCGATGCGGATAACCGCGCCATGATCATTCCAAGTATCGAGGCCGTGCAAGAGGTAAAAGTACAGGCGAATACCTACGATGCGAGCATGGCTCGGACCGGCGGTGGAATGTTCAACACGCTGCTGAAGTCCGGCACCAATGAGTATCACGGCGTCGCATACGGCAGCACGCGGCAGACGGACTGGTCGGCGAATAATTTCTTCAATAACGCCGCGGGCGTTCCGCTTCCGGCTCAGTGGAACTATACCTACGCGCTGGCTTTGGGCGGCCGCGTTTGGATTCCCAAGCTTTACGACGGGAAGAATAAAACGTTCTTCTGGATCGCGCGGGAAGGATACGACGACACACAAGCATATACTTCCACGAGCTACACGCCGACAGCTCTGGAGCGGGTTGGCGACTTCTCGCAGACGCGCACGCAATCGGGCGGGCAGTTGACCATCTACGATCCTCTGTCGACTGTAAAAGATCCGGTAACAGGCGCTGTGATCTCACGAACGCCGTTTGCGAACAACATCATTCCTTCGTCCAGACTGAATCCGGTCGGGTCTGCGATGGCGCAGACCTTCGTGAACCCCACTTCGACGCCCAGGTACTATGGCGACACGGACCTCACCGCCCCCAGCACACTCCCGGCCCGTGCACACCAGACCACCTTCAAACTCGATGAAAACTTCAGGGAGTGGTGGCACGCAAACCTGAGTTATCTGAGTTATCTATCGCTTGAGCCGGGCAACACTTACTTCAATACCGTTTCTTCTCCGGACCAATGGCGCCTGCTGCGAACGGTCAATGCTACCCAGTTGAACAATACATTCACTCTCTCTCCGACGTCGGTTCTGAACGTCAGATACGGGTTCAACCGTTTTCCGAACTACGGATATCAGGTCAGCTCAGGTTTCAATCTCGCTTCCCTTGGCTTCAGCCCAACATTCACGAACGAAGTCATCTCGCCGGTTTTTCCCCAGGTAAACATGTCCACTGCCTATAACAGCCTCGGAGGCATGGGCACAAACAACGACTTTAATTACACACATTATTCGTATAACTTCTCGTCCAGTTATTCGAAGTTCCTCGGCCGGCACAGTATCACTGCAGGTTTTGACTGGAGGCAGATCCATACCGCTGGACTGGATTACGGAAACGGCGGCGGGCAGTTCACTTTCAATGGAATCTTCACGGCTTCCTCCAACGTTGGCGGAGTGGGCGGAGCGGATCTGGCGGACATGCTGGTAGGAACTCCGCACGACGCGAACATTACGGTGCCAACATATCTGAACGACTACGCCAAGTACTACGGCGGCTACATTCAGGATGACTTTCGCCTTAGCAGCAAAATCACTTTGAATCTCGGCTTGCGGTGGGAGCACGAATCGGGTCTGCAGGAACAGCACAATGGCCTGGTGACGAGCTTCGCTCCCAATGTGCCAAGTCCCATACAGTCGACAGTCGCCGGGCTGACCGCCAACGGTGTTGTCGAGTTTGCTGGACAGGACCATTCGAAGACAAGCATCGGCAATCCGAACTGGAGCAAGTGGGGACCGCGCGCGGGCATAGCTTGGCAGCTGAACGACAAAACGGTGATCCGCGGCGGCTACGGACTGTACTGGGCGCCTCCGTTCGGTTTGGGTGCTCCGATTCAGACTGCGGGCTACTACGCGACGACAATCAACACGTTCACCAACGATGGTTATGCGACACCGAACGGCACTCTGAGCAATCCCTTCCCGAATGGCGTCAATCAGCCGGCCGGCAGCAGTCTCGGTACTTCTGCCGGCATTGGGCAGAACATCAATCTCGCCGACCCTTATTCCCGTTCGCCGCGCGTCCAACAGTTCTCTGTTGACGTTCAACGCAAACTGCCCGGAGGAGTCGCGTTGGAAGTGGGGTACGTCGGTTCGCGTTCTTCTCACCTGACGACCATGAGCGGGAACCTCAATATCAACGCCCTGAATCCTTCCTACTTCGGCCTGGGCTACGATGCTTTGACCACCAGTGTTCCAAACCCGCTGCATGGCGCGATCAGCAGCTCGAGCAACTTCGGCGGCCCGACCGTTCAGCAGTATCAACTGCTTCAGCCCTATCCTCAGTTCGGCGAAGTGCTCCTGAGCTTGAGCGACCAGAATCACGCCAAGTACGACTCCATGATCGTGAAGGCGCAGAAGCGGATGAGCAATGGTTTGACCTTCCTGTCCGCGTTCACCTGGTCTCGTACCTTCGACGAAGGGTCGGGCGGTCCTGGCAATTCGCTGAACGGCGGGAATGCCAGCGTCCCTCAGAATCCGTACAACGTTGCGGCGGAATGGTCTCCTGCTTACTACGATGCTCCTCTCCGGTGGGCGAACACGGTCACCTATGAACTGCCTTTCGGAAAGGGGAAACCGTTCCTCGGCTCGCGCGGAGCGTTTGTGAATTACTTGGTCGGGGGCTGGTCGTTCAACGCGATTGGCACTTACCAGACCGGATTCCCTCTGCAGATCAAGCAGAACACGAACAACAACTCTCTTTTCGGCTATGGTGTTCAGCGCCCCAATGCCACTGGCGTTTCGGCGTCGACCAGCGGGAGCCTTGAATCGCGGCTGAATAACTACATCAACGCGGCGGCATTCTCTGAGGCTCCGGCACTGACATTCGGCAACACGGCCCGAACGCTGGGGGTCCGTGGACCGGGTCAAGCCAACTGGGATATGTCCTTGTTCAAGGACTTCAAATTCGGCGAAAGGTACAACGCGCAGTTCCGCACGGCCCTGCTGAATGCCTTCAATACGCCGTTGTTCAACTCACCCGGAACGAGTTATGGCTCGTCCAGCTTCGGGATCATCAGCTCCCAGGCGAACTTCTCCCGCATGGTGGAACTCGGAGTCCGGTTGTTCTTCTAAGTCCCTCCACTCCAGTCCGGGCTTGTTAATCTTGGCAAGCCCGGCATTTTTTTGTCACCGGAACTTACTCATGAATCGAAGAAGCTTCTTTGGCCGGTCCGCGGGAATCGCGGCTGCATTTCAGGCCGACTCATTGCTGCGCGCGCAGCGGGCGGCGGACGCTGTTACAGGCAGAGCCGCGGACACCGTCGCCCGCGACGAAGATTTCTGGTTTAACGTGCGGCACGCCTTCACTGTCGACCGGAACATGGTGAACCTGAACAACGGTGGAGTCTCGCCCGCGCCGAAGATCGTCATGGATACCGAGATTCGCTATCTCGAAGTAGAAAATCTCAGCCCGTCGTATTACATGTGGAATGTGCTCGACCCGGGCGTCGAGACGGTTCGCCGGCGGCTGGCCCGTACTTTCGGATGTGACCCGGAAGAGATTGCGATCACCCGCAATGCCAGTGAAGCGCTCGAAACCGTTCAGCTTGGTCTTGACCTGAAAGCAGGCGATGAAGTCCTGACGACCAACCAGGACTATCCGCGCATGATCACAACATGGAAGCAGCGGGCGCGGCGCGACGGCATCGTGCTGAAGCAGATTACCTTTCCAGTTCCTGCTCCGAGCCTGGACTTTCTCGCCAAGCGCATCGAAGAGAACATCACCCCGAAGACAAAAGTCATTCACATCTGCCACATAACGAACCTTACGGGCCAGATCTTTCCCGTGAAAAAGATCTGTCAGATGGGTCGAGAGCGCGGTATCGAGGTCATCGTCGATGGCGCACACGCTTTCGCGCAGTTTCCTTTCAAGCACGAGGATTTGGATTGTGACTATTACGGAACATCGCTTCACAAGTGGGTTCTGGCTCCGATCGGAACCGGAATGCTCTACGTTAGGAAATGGAAGATTCCGAAGATCTACCCGATGATGGCTGCGCCTGAATCGATGGCGGACAACATCCGCAAGTTCGAGGAGATCGGCACGCATCCGGCGTCGCAGCGCGATGCGATCACAGAAGCGCTGAACTTTCACGAGAGCATCGGACCGGAGCGCAAAGCGGAACGCTTCCGCTTTCTACGCAAGCGCTGGTCAAATCGTCTGCGAGAGCTGCCGGGAGTCAAAATCCTGAACAGCGAAGATCCCGAGATGTCATGCGCCATCGGCTTCATCAGCGTCGACGGCTTTGACGCTCACAAGCTGCAGGCCTATCTCTGGGAGAAGCATCGAATCTGGACGGTTGCCATTGCCATGCCAGGCGAGTTTCAGGGCCTGCGCGTGACGCCCAACGTCTATACGACCCTCGAAGAAATCGACACATTCTCTGAGGTGATGGAAGGCATCATACGGAAGGGTTCGCTTCCGGCTTAGCGTACCTGTATCGCTGCACACAGCGGGACAGACATGCGTAGTTGTATCGAATACTACGCATCCAGTTCGGGAGGTTCTGGCATCTATGGGGTAGATGCCGATTCGGGAGCCTCGATACTTGCAGACAAGCAACCGTTGGGGAATCGCCGTCGCGGGTGTATTCATGCAGGTCGCTCTGGGCGCCGTTTATGCCTGGAGCGTGTTCCGCGCTCCCCTGGTGAAACAGTTTGGCTGGAGCATTTCGCAGGTCACCCTCACCTTTACCTTGGCCATTTTCGCGCTGGGTTTCGCGGCATTCTTCGCGGGCCTTTGGATAAACAGGAGCGGTCCGCGCATTGTGGCTGTCACGGGCGGAGCGCTTTACGGCCTGGGCGTGTTTCTAGCCAGCTTTTCGGCGCATAGGCTGTGGTGGCTCTATCTGACCTACGGCCTTATTGGAGGGATCGGATTAGGATTCGCCTACATCGTTCCGGTCGCCGTCTTAGTGAAATGGTTTCCTGACAAGCGCGGGCTCCTCACCGGAATCGCGGTCGGCGGGTTTGGAGCAGGCGCGCTCGTTACGGCGCCAGTGGCTACTCGCCTGATCCAAAGCGTAGGCGTCCTCTCGACGTTCGCGTACCTGGGAATCGCTTATCTTATCGTCACGGTGATCACGGGCCTGTTCATGCAGAATCCGCCACCAGGCTGGAAGCCGGCAGGTTGGGCCCCGACCATCACCGACGCAAAGGTGCGCTCCGGCCGAGACTACACGCTCAGGGAGGCGCTGCGCACCTGGCAATGGTGGGCGTTGTGGCTGCTGCTGTTCCTCAACACTTCGGCTGGGATCTCGCTCATTTCACAGGAAGCCCCCATGTTTCAGGAACTGGCGCGCGTCACTGTATTCACGGCGGCGACGATGGTAGGGGTAGCGTCGATCGGCAACGCGTTCGGGCGGGTATTCTGGGCATTTCTTTCCGACCTTGTCACGCGACGCATGACGTTTCTGATCATGTTTTTATTGCAAGTGGTGCTGTTCTGGATCTTTCCCAGTCTGCATTCAGCCGTGCTGGTCGGCCTGGTGAGCTTTCTGATTCTGATGTGTTACGGCGGCGGATTCGGAACCATGCCGGCGTTTGCGGCTGATTATTTCGGTCCGGCGAATGTCGGGCCGATTTACGGACTGATGCTTACTGCCTGGGGTTTTGCCAGCGTTTTTGGCCCGATACTCATTGCTAACATGCGGCAGTCCACCGGCGCTTATAGCGGCGCTCTCCATGCGATCGCGGCGGTCCTGCTGATCTCAAGCGTGCTCCCCTTCCTGGTGCGCCCGCCCCAGAGCGCCGGGTGAGTGACTCTCCAGCCGAGACTGCAACACAGCCGCACTTGTCGCGTTCGCTGCTGCTGACTATGGCTGTCGCATCGGGAGTAGCGGTGGCGAACATTTATTACAACCAGCCACTGCTGGCCGATATGGCGCGCAGTATGCGCGTGAATTCGCATCAGGCCGGCTATGTCGCAACCGCGACGCAACTCGGATACGCGCTCGGAATGCCGTTATTTATTCCTCTGGGCGATTTCATTCAGCGCCGCAAGCTGGTGTCCCGTTTGTTCCTTGGCGTGGCAGCCTCCCTGCTGCTGGCGGCTGCTGCGCAGGACCTGTGGTGGCTCGCCGGCGCGAGTTTCCTGGTCGGCCTGACCGCGGTTAGCGCCCAGATTCTCATTCCGTTTGCCGCCGACCTGTCATCCGCCGGCGAACAAGGGCGAACCATCGGGACGATGCTGAGTGGTGTACTGCTTGGCATCCTGCTGGCCAGAACCGTCAGCGGCACGGTGGCGCAACACTTGGGGTGGCGCACGATGTACTGTCTCGCCGCCGGGTTGGTGGTCATCTTTGCAGCCATTCTCGCTGTGAGGCTGCCGCATGCGGACCGCTCTTCGCACGCCACATACCGTGAAACGATGCTGGCCATCTGGAACGTCGTGCTGCAAAGCGCGAAATTGAAACAGGTGTGCTTTGTCGCCGCAATGTTCTTCGCGGCTTTCAGCGCATTCTGGACCACTCTGATTTTCCTGTTGGAGTTGCCGCCGTATCACTACGGAAGCCAGACGGCCGGTTTGTTCGGGCTCATCGGCGCGGTGGGTGCTGGCGTAGCACCACTCGCCGGCAGAGTCTCTGACGAGCGCAGCCCGCGCTTTGTCGTTCAGATCGCTGTCGGAGTGGTCCTGTTCGCTTTTGTGCTGTTTTGGTTTGCCACCCGCTCGCTCCCAGCGTTGATCGCCGGGGTCATCGTGCTGGATGCGGGCATACAGGCCGCGCAAGTTGCAAACCAAAGCCGGGTGTTGAGCCTGGCGCCTCATGCCCGTAACCGCGTCAACACGGTCTATATGATCGGTTACTTCAGCGGCGGCGCCATTGGCTCGCTGGCGGGATCCTGGGCGTGGGCCGGGTGGAAGTGGCCGGGAGTCTGCGCCGTTGGGGTTGCTTGCATGATCCTGGCGGCTATTGCCCTGGCGTCCCGTGGTCCGGAAGAAACGGCCCGTGTTGGATAGCTGGCAAGGTCGAAGGCGTGGGCGCGAGTTCCACGTCAGGCGGGTCGATCACCCAGCAGCTTCGTTTGTTCCAATCCCTCGCGGACCGCCCCACAGTGCTGTCCTTTCCGGAGAGAGGCCCGAGGAGACGCCAGTGAGGCTCCACGGCCGTAATGGCGGACCAGGGCGGCAGACCGTTGAAATCGACCATCCATTCGGGTCCTGCGGATACCTGGCCATACAGCTCGGTCCGATTCCAGATTCGCAACGGACAGAGTCGCCGACCGTCGAAAAGGTAGAACGAAATGGTCACCTTGGATCCGCCGGGCGAGGCTTCGAACCGATAGAACCTCTCAGCCGGTAGGCCGTCACGGCATATCAGTTCTGAAAGCCGCTGCTTGCACCCGGACAGATCCGCGGCCGAGAAGCGATACTCCCGCAGGGCGATCAGATCGGAGATCTGCTTCGGGTTCGAAGGCGCAAAGGCGCGCAGGATGGCAGTCCACATCGGTCTCCTCGCCGGTCGAAACAATCTCTGGCGAGAATGTTAAGAGCTCACAGACAATGTGGAGTTTTGAGACGATTTTTCTTCAGACAGCGACGGCGAAATAGGGCTGCGGGAGCTTTTTCCTAACGACGAAAAAGGCCTCGGCGCGGCCTACCTGAGCTTCTGCCCCGCGCCGCTTCTCCATTTCCTGGTGATACGGATAAAACCGGCCCGGACGCTGGCTTTCATGTGCGTAGATGGAGGCCTCCTTCTGTGCGAACGTTCCACTTATATCGACGAAGCAGTTCGGCTCAAAGTGATGCGTCT
>JAOAPP010000312.1 GCA_025462985.1 Bryobacterales bacterium
AATGCCGGCAGGTGATCTGCTTTAGGCTGTGTTTAGACGATAGTTGCCTATTAGATAAGATGCACTGCCGCTGTTGACCGATATGCAAAGCAGGAGAACGAAAATGATCAATCCTGTTTCCAGTTCCGCAAACGTTTACCTGCAGCAAACGCAGTCCTCGAAGCCGCAGCAGGTATCCACGCCCCAGCCCTCGCAAGCTGAAGACTCCGTTAAGCTGAGTCCGCAGGCCCAAGCCGCCCTTTCCGGAGGTGACGCCGATCACGACGGAGACGGCCGCTAGTGGTCGTTTAAAAACTGGATGGACACCTGTTTCGCGGCCGGTGACGCGTTAAATCCACGTCCCTCTTCCCCGCGCGATATAGGCTGTCCGTCCCAGCTTTTCAACATCCCTGTTGGTCATTGAAAGACGGGACTAACACCTAATCCATTTACTCCGCTTACTCCGCGTCGTAGTACTCCCAGGCAAATCGCAATGACCAAAACTCGTCAGACGGGAGGAGATTATTACCCATGTATTATTGTGACCCTCGCCTCCAATACCCCGTCCGAACCGATAAACCGGATCCGTTCTACGCCCGGCTGCTGCAGCAGGCCATCGGTGGTGTCGAAGGAGAGATTCGCGTCTGCCTGCAGTACTTCTTTCAAGCCTGGGGACAGCGTGGCCCAAAGAAGTACCGCGACATGCTGCTGAACACAGCCACCGAGGAAATCGGACATATCGAGATGCTGTCCACCGCCGTCGCGCTCAATCTCGAAGGAGCTCCAGTCGCGCAGCAGGAACTGGCCGCGGGCGATCCGGTCGCAGGAGCAGTCCTCAGAGGCATGAACCCCCGCCATCTCCTGTCTGCCGGACTAGCCGCCCTGCCGGAAAACAGCGACGGCGTTCCGTTCAACTGCTCTCACGTTTACGCCAGTGGGAACACTGCAGCCGATATGTACGCCAACGTCGCCGCCGAATCCACGGGACGAGTTCTCGCATGCCGCTTGTACAGTCTCACTGACGATCCCGGCATGAAGGATATGTGGAGCTTCCTGATCGCTCGTGACACCATGCACCAGCAGCAATGGCTCGCAGTGATCGAAGAGCTCGGAGGCTACAAGGACCAGCTTCCGATTCCGAACAGCTTCCCGCAAAGCAACGAAAACACAAAATTCAGCTACGTGTATTTCCAGAACTCCGTGGACAACGGAGCTCCCGTCACCGGTCGCTTTACAGAGGGACCGTCGCTCGATGGAAAAGGCGAGTTCCAGTCGCAAAAGAACGTGCCGCTTGGTCAGGAACCCACACTCGCCTCGCCAAAGCCCAACGGTTTTGCTCAGAAGGAGCAGATGAGCGTTATGGGCAAAGTGACGAGCGCCTTGAAAAATCTCGTGTAAGTGCCGCCAAGGTGGCCACTCCCTCTGCTGGCCACCTTCCCCTTTGCTGCGTTGCCCGGTTATCCCCCGGCAACTGTCTCGAGAACTGCCTGTAGTTGGTGTATCGAAAACGGCTTGCTCAAGCAGAGGCCAGGCGGATTCATCAGCGTTGGATCGCGCATGAATATCTCCGCGTAGGCAGTGATGAAAATGATCGGTGACCCGGTTAGCCGCTGTACTTGCCTCGCAGCCTGCGTACCATCCATCGCGCCTTGCAGCCGCACGTCCATAAACACTAGTCCTGGCCGCACTTGCTCGGCGATCGCGATAGCCTCTTCTCCGGAAGCAGCAATTCCCACGACTTCGTATCCGAGGCGGTTCAGCTTGTTTTCCAGATCGGCAGCGACGATCTGTTCGTCTTCGACAATTAGAATACGCAAACTCATGTTACGATCACTTCCGGCGTCGCTGCTATTGGTAGGACAACGGGAACTCCACACGAACGGTGGCGCCAGGGCCCGCCACAATTTCCACTTTGCCGCGCAGCTGCTTGATCAGCAGGTTCAACAGCCGGAATCCCATGGACCGCGCTTGCGAAACATCGACATTCTCCGGCAGCCCCGGACCACTGTCGGAAACAACCAGCTGGGCCCATCCTTCATCCAGTGCGCGCCTCTCCCCATGCTGCTCCGAATCGCGCTTATAAGCAAGATGGACGGAAAGCTTACCGCGACCCTGTGACAGCCCGTGCTTGAGGCTGTTCAGAACCAGCTCGTTAGCAATCAGTCCCAGCGGAATAGCCTGTTCCATATGCAGCACCATTTCTTCCGCCTCTAGTTCCAAAGCAATACCGTCAGGGACTCTGGCGTGAAGCATCAGCAACTCATGAACCAGGTTTGTCAAATAGGCCGCAAACTCGATTTGAGCCAGGTCCGGAGTTGCATAGAGCGTTTCATGGATATGAGCAATGGCGCGAACGCGTCCCTCTGTCTCTTCGAATGCCGCAAGAGATTTGGGGTCGGTCGTATACCCCGACTGGAGACTCAGCAGGCTCACGATCACCTGCAAATTGTTCTTGACGCGATGATGTATTTCGCGGACCAGCACACCCTTTTCTTCCACTGATTTGCGAAGGATTTCTTCTTTCTCCTTACGCTGCGTCATATCTCGCAGATTTAGCTGGGCCACCGGTTGGGACCCGACTCTGTACAGATTGGCAACCAGCTCCATAGGGACCGTTCCGCCGTCCGATCTCGACACGGAAATGTCCTCGTGCCGAATACTCTCGCACGTCCGGAGCAGCGGAATCAGATTCGATACCTCTGTCACGCCGGCAAAAGCTCCCACCTCCGTCAGCTTCTTGCCGACGATGTCCTCTCGCGCAAAGCCAGTGCATTGCAGGAAGTATGGATTCACGTCGAGGATGAGTTCCGTCTCCGCTTCCACAACCACAATGCCGTCTTTCGCCGTCTCAAACAAACGCTGGAAACGGATTTCGGCTGCTTCCCGACGCTCCGTCACGTCTTCGATCGCCAGCAGCAGCGTACGCTCCTGATCATTCTGCAGGGGAATACGCCGGGCGTTCAGGCGCATCGTGCGGCGGCCGATGTGCGGGAATTCATGCTCCACCTCGTAATCCTGGAACGACTCATTCCGAAACAGCGCCGCGCCTATCAGCTCGCGCAAGCGCGGCCGGTTCCATTGGCCATTTCCCAGGTCATACACGAATCGGCCTTCTGTCTCTTCGCGCGACACCAGGAACGTCTCGTAAAACGCGGATGTCGCCCGCTGAACGCGAAGATCTGCATCCAGCACGATCAATGGCTCGCGCACCGTCTCGATCATGCCTTCGGCATAGTCGCGAGCTTCTTCGGCGGCTTCCAGCAACCGTTTCAGCGGGTCGATATCCTGGATCGTGATCACCGCCCCTGCGATCCGGTCGTCCACCGTCCGGTACGGACGCGCCCCGAGTGCATACCAGTGACCTTCGGTGTCCTGAAATTCCCGTTCGACCTTGTGTAGTGTGTCGATGACTTCTCGAGCCTGTTGCTCCAGCTCTGGCGTCCTGATACGTCCTCGCAGGTGACCCAAAGGGCGGCCAATGTCGAGGGAACCCAGGTCCAGCAACTTCTCCGCAACCGTATTGAATCTGCGGACGCGCAGGTCGGAATCCACCATCAGAATCGCCACGCTCACCGCCGCCAGCAGATTCTTCAGGTCGCTATTGGTGGCGCTCAGTTCCCCATTCCGGTTCTGCAACTCCTCGTTGATCGTGATCAACTCTTCATTGGCGGATTGCAGCTCCTCCTTTGTGGTGCTGAGCTCTTCATTGGTAGACTGCAGTTCTTCGTTCGCGCTGCGCGCCTCTTCGTTGGCAGCCCGAAGTTCCTCGGCATGCGCTTCGTAGTCTTCCGTCAGGTTCCGGAGGTATTCCCGAGTCTCCGAAAGTTCCTGCTCCAGTTGGGCAGAGTGGCTTTCCGCTGAAAGAGGTTCGATTGCAGGATGCTCGTGCGGAGTAGGCTCGACGGCAGAATGCTCGGATGGCACGAACACCACCAGCCAGTATTGCTCGCCGGGAACCTCCCCTGAAACCGGGGTCACTTCCAGGCTGATCTCCTCCTCTCGTCCGTTTCGCTCCAGCACCACGCCGCGTTCCCTCACGGAATGCTGACCTTCAGCCGCAGCTTTTAGGACCCGCCGCAAGGGCAGCACAAGACCTTCCCGTGCCATCCGTAACAGGTTCAAACTTGCTTCGCCCGGCGCAGGATCCAGATACGGGCTCGTGTGTCCCCGAAACTGCACAATCTGCAGCTCACTGTCGACGAGCACCGCATCAGGTGAATATTTGCTTTGTATAACGCGATCGAGTCGCCGCTGCAGATCCGCCCCGGTCCATGGCATGACCCGTGCTGCAGCGCGGTGCTTTTCAGCTGGCGGCGGCTCGAGACCTAAATCAAATCCGATGCGCACCGCACCCGGTTTCCTTGCGTAAATACTATGCTGCTTGTCAATCGTTGTAAATAAATCGCTCGCTGCGCCGGTCGTCTCGGCGCTTCCCAGCAGCAAAAAGCCGGAAGGCTTCAACGCGTAGTGAAAAATTGGCAATACGCGCCGCTGCACCGTTGCGTCCAGGTAGATCAGAAGGTTTCGGCAGCTCACCACATCCACCATGGAAAACGGAGGATCCCTCGTAACGTCATGGTGCGCAAAAACACAGTTTTCGCGAATGACCTTAGCGATTTGGTAACCCCTCTCGATCCTTGCGAAGTATCGCCTTAACCGCTCGGGCGATACATTCTCAGTGATGATCTCCGAATAGATGCCATGGCGGGCGCGTTCCAATGCCACCTCGCTGATGTCCGTACCGAATAACTGGATCGGAAGAGTCATCTGCAGCTCTTGCAGCAGCTCGTTTAAGACGATGGCGATCGAGTAAACTTCCTCGCCGGTAGCGCAGCCGGGAACCCAGACTCGGATCGCATCCCCGCGCTGTCTCTCATCCGAGAGCATGTTAGCCAGAAGATTACTCAAGGCCTGGAAAGTATCGGGATCGCGAAAGAAACTCGTGACGCTGATCAGCAGATCCTGATAGAGCTCAAGGAGTTCTGCCGGATGTTGTTCCACATACCTTGCGTATTCACGAAGCGAATCCAGACGCAGAACCATAATGCGTCTTCCGATGCGGCGACGCAAAGTAGTCGGTTTGTAATGGGAAAAGTCGACCTTCGTGGCGGCTGCCAGCAGGGTGAAAATGCGCTTGAGTTCAGCTTCGCCGTCCGGGAGCGTTTCCGATTCGGCCTCACCTGCCTCAGCAGGAATCAGAAACGGGTGTCGTCCAAGTTGCGCCAGTTCTTTCCCGATTTCGACCGGCGATAAAACAAAGTCGACAGCTCCGGTCGCAATCGCGTTGTGCGGCATTCCGCTGAAGCGCGCGGTCGATTCGTCCTGCGCAAATGTCAGGCCGCATTCCGCTTTGATAGCCCGCAGGCCCAGGCTTCCGTCTGAGGCGTTTCCGGAAAGAATAATCCCGATGGCCCGGCTGCCTTGTGCGACTGCAAGAGAACGAAAAAAGATGTCGATCGGGAGGTGCAGTCCAACCTCACGCTTCGCCAGCTTCAACTGGCTCCCCTCGATGACCATGCTGGTGTTCGGAGGCATCACATAAACCTTGTTCGGTTCAATGGTGATGTCATCGCGGACGTTCAAGACCTCTATTTGGGTCATGGGGGCCAGGATTTCTGCGAGTACACTATCGTGTTGTGCATCAAGATGCGTCACCAGCACGAACGCCATTCCGGTGTCGGCGGGAATTGCTTTGAGCAGCGCGGTAAACGCCTCCAATCCCCCCGCCGAGGCGCCAATACCTACGACCGGAAAGGGATTGCCGCGCGGTGGACTCCAGTCGTCGTGAGTAACGACAGTTCCCGGCTGAGATTCCTGGGACACTTGTAAGCTCGAAGGGATTACGGGATCGACGGGCACTGCGCCTCCTGAGGCACTACTGATTACGAACGTGTATTCCGCCGGCCGATACGAAGAAGAGCATCTCTCGTCCTCTCAGTATAAAAGCAAGCGGCTTGGTTTCGGCCCACGTAGAAAGTCGGACGTCATCGACATCGAAGTCCATACTGTATGCTACATCGCAGAGCCGTCGGTCTTGGTAAGCCAAACTACTCGACTGCCCCAGCTTACATGGCGTGATTGTTCCCCTCGGGAGTTAGCGGGTAACCATACCGGAACAGAGGATCGAGCGGCCTACACTGCCGACTGCAACACACTTGAGAGATCCCTGTCACCGGGAAAGTTCCTATGTCTCACAAGCGAAAACTGCATTGTCATTACTGCGTGTTTGACCCAATGGTCGTGGTGGTCGGAGCATCGGCAGGAGGTGTCGAAGCGCTTAGGACTCTCGTCTCCGGACTTCCCGCGGAATTCCCAGGTTCGGTCTTCGTCGTTCTGCACATAGGCAACAGCGAGAGCGCTCTCCCTGCCATCCTTTCTCAGGCCGGTCCGCTTCCGGCTATCCATCCCAGAAGCGGGCAGCCAATCGAGAATGGTGTGATCTACGTGGCTCCCCCCGACTATCACATGCTGCTTCTTGAGCCGGGACAAATCCAACTCTCACACGGTCCGAAATTCAACTTCACCCGGCCTGCAATTAATCCTCTCTTTCGTTCGGCGGCGGCCACTTACGGCCCGGCGGTCACCGGAATCATCCTTTCCGGCAATCTCGATGACGGCGTGCTTGGTCTGGCCGAGATCAAGCGACGAGGCGGAGTGGCCATTGTTCAGGATCCAAAGACTGCCGTCTACCCATCGATGCCGTCCTGTGCGGTCGACAATGTTCCGGTGGATTATGTCGTGCGGACAGAGGACATGCCGGCGCTTCTTCTCCGCGAACTCCGGGACGGTGTGCCGGCAGAGATAGGAGGACCTGTGGAAGAACGAAGCTCCGACTTGACCTGCCCTGAGTGCCGGGGTCCGATCACGGAGTTTCGGAGTGGAAAACTCATCGAGTACCGCTGTCGGGTTGGGCACGCATACTCCGTCCTCGCCTTCGCTCAAGACCACCGGTC
>JAOAPP010000674.1 GCA_025462985.1 Bryobacterales bacterium
GCACACAATCTCCGCCGTTCTTCCGGCCGGCCTTGGTTTCCTCACTCGTCAGCCGTCCGTCTACGTCTCACGCCAGTACGGGCGGGGCGACCGTGCAATGGTTGTGGGACGGATCCGCCGCAATGTGGATTCTTCCAAACTCAATCAGGAACTTGCCCGCATTGCCCGCGAAGCCGACTACTACTTCTTCCTCATGGATCCGAAGCTGCGAAGCACGTCGCTGGCGGGTATCGTCTTCTCGCCCGTTCGCCTCTTCGCCCTGGCGTTTGCCATCTCGCTCTTCCCGATGCTATGGTTCTCCCGCATCCGCATGCGCCACATCCGCCTCGCTCTGGCCCCTCCAAACAGAACCGCCACAGCCCGCCGGCTCGCGTTTTTCGCCGCCAAGCTCATGCTCGCCTTGGCTGTGGTGTTCGCCGCGGGCCTCGAATGGGCGCGGCCTGAATCCTCGCTCCTGTTCACCTGGACCGATGAGGGCAGCGGGCTGGGAATCATCTGGCTCTACAGTCTCGGCGCTATGGCCGCTCTGTTTGGAGCGGTTGCGGACCAGCGCGCGAGGTGCCGTGTCTGTCTTCGCCTCCTGGCTTTCCCCGTCCGCATTGGCCGGCCTGGAAGTCTGCTGCTTGATTGGGGCGGAACAGAGTTTCTGTGTTCGGAAGGCCACGGTGTACTGCATATCCCTCAACTGTCCACAAGTTGGGACGAAGACGCGGACCGTTGGATTACACTGGACGATTCCTGGCGCTAAATCGCTGAAGTAACCGTATAAGTCCGGCGTACGCGGCTGTTACTCAGGTTGTTACGCGGCCAAACTCGATATACTCAATTCACACCGATTGATCGCGGAGGGTTTTCAGCTGTAAATGCCACGTCGCCTGTTTCTCCTTGCCGCACTGTCCTGCAGTGCCGGCTGCGTCCTGCAAGGCGCCGCCTCCACAGAAATCAATTTCGACCGTCAGGTCCGACCGATTCTCTCCGACAACTGCTTCACCTGTCATGGGCCCGATGAGAAGCACCGCATGGTGGGTCTTCATTTCGACACTAAGGAAGGTGCATTCACCAAGCCAGGCGTCATTGTTCCCGGCGATTCCGCGCACAGCAAAATGTATCTGCGCGTCAGCAATCCCAACGAAGCAATCCGCATGCCGCCCGTCTATTCCGGCCGAAAACTGACCCCGGCACAGATCGAAATAATTAAGAAATGGATCGACGGGGGCGCTAAATGGGAGACCCACTGGGCCTTCGTACCGCCGAAGCGCCCCGAAGTCCCTCCCGTTCAGAACAAGACCTGGGTCCGGACTCCCCTTGACCAGTTCGTTCTCGCCAGGCTCGAGAAAGAAGGGCTCGCCCCGTCCCCCGAGACGGATCGTGCTACCCTGCTGCGCCGCGTGACCTTCGATTTGACCGGCCTTCCGCCTACCCAGGCCGAACTGAAGGCCTTCGTGGACGATGGATCCCCCCAGGCATACGACAAAGTGGTCGACCGCCTTCTGGCCTCACCGCACTACGGCGAGCGCATGGCCATGCAGTGGCTGGATTTCGCCCGCTATTCCGACACTCACGGCTATCACATTGATAGCGCCCGCGAAATGTGGCCTTGGCGCGATTGGGTGATTCAGTCCTTCAACCGAAACCAACCCTACGACCAGTTCACTGTCGAGCAGATCGCAGGCGACCTGCTGCCCAAACCTACCCAGCCACAAGTTATCGCCACTGGCTTCAATCGTAACCACATGATCAATTTCGAAGGTGGCGCAATCCCGGAAGAGTACCAGAACGAGTACATTGTCGATCGCATCGAGGCCACCTCAGTCACCTGGCTTGGCGTCACACTCGGTTGCGCCCGGTGCCACGATCACAAGTACGATCCCCTCAGCCAGAAGGACTTCTACAGCTTTGGAGCATTCTTCAATAACGTTCCCGAAAAGGGCCTGGACGGCTACACCGGAAATGCCGTTCCATTTCTTCAGCTTCCCAGCGACAAGCAGAAATCCATCAAAGACACTTTGCTGAAAGCCATCAAGCAAAAGGACGATGAAATCGCCTCCGCTCAGCTTGCCTGGGAACAGCATGAGCGAGAAATTCCCGTGTCGGACGTCACGTCCGGCTTGGTCGCCGAATACGGCTTTGAAGGTTCGCTCGCCAACAGGTTGCAGCCAGACGCCGGGGGCAAAGTGATCGGCGGAAAACTCGCTTACACAGCCGGCCGGGCGGGACGCGCAGCCGACCTCGATGCCTCGCCCCAACTCTCCTTTGGCAGCACGCCCGCAATATCGGCTTCCAAACCCTTCACGCTTGCGCTGTGGATTAAACCAGACGGACCGTCGGGAATGGCGCTACTCCAGCACTACGACAAAGCGGCGAAAGTTTCCCCGGGCGTCGAAGTGGCCATCGACTATTGCAATAAGAAGAACTGCGACGTCATCGTGCGACTACGGGGCCAGACTTCCGAATCCTCTCTTGAGGTCAAATCGCAGGCAGGGTTGGCATTCGAAGATTGGAACCATCTCGCCGTGTCCTACGACGGCTCCGGCAAAGCCAAAGGCATTCAGATTTACATCGACGGCCAGAATGTCGATACCAAAATCACACTTGACCACTTCGCGGCCGCTTCCTTCGAAACGGGCGAGACACAAATCGGAAACAAGGACTGGGGCACCCCCTTTAAAGGGCAGATCGACGCATTCCGCATTTACAATCGACGTCTTTATGCGAGCGAAGCCAGCGAACTTGGTCTGCGCAATCCTCTTCACGCTGTCCTGGCGCTTTCTGCAGAACAGCGCACCGAAGATCAGGCGAACTGGGTACGCAAGTATTTCCTTCAACAGGGAGGCAATTCTGCCGAAAAGCAGCTTTCAATCGACTACGCCTCACTGAAAAAAGGCGTCGAACAGCTCGACAAAGAAATCCCCTCGACGATGATCATGGGCGAGATGGAGAAGCCTCGCGACACGTTCATTCTCAGGCGCGGCGACTATCAGATGCCCGGCGACAAAGTCGAGCCCAACACGCCCGGAGTCCTGCCTCCGCTGCCGAAGGATGCGCCCCGAAACAGGCTGACACTCGCCAAATGGATGGTCGATCCCGCCAATCCGCTGACAGCCCGCGTCGCGGTCAATCACTTCTGGCAAATGTATTTCGGTCTCGGCATCGTCAAGACCAGCGAGGACTTCGGCTCGCAGGGCGATCCGCCCAGCAACCCCGAGCTCCTCGACTGGCTAGCCACGGAGTTCGTCCGAACCAACTGGGACGTCAAGGCAATGCAACGGCTTATTGTCACCTCGTCCGTCTACCGCCAGGCCTCGAACGTCAGCCCCGCGCTGCTTGAAAAGGATCCGGAGAACCGCCTTCTTGCTCGCGGTCCGCGCTTCCGCCTCCCTGCTGAAATGCTGCGCGATAACGCACTCTTCATCAGCGGCCTCATTGACAGCAGAATCGGCGGACGCAGCGTTTCTCCTTACCAGCCGAAAGGCCTATGGGAAGAGATGGCCTTCGGCGGCCAGTTCTCTGCGCAGACCTATGAGCAAAGCCACGGCGCAGATCTGTATCGCCGCAGCATGTACACCTTCTGGAAACGGAGCGTTCCCTACCCCTCTTTGAACACCTTC
>JAOAPP010000678.1 GCA_025462985.1 Bryobacterales bacterium
TCTGGGGAAAGCGATGGCATTGGCGCTTTCGGCGGAAGGCGCCCTGATTGCCCTGGTGGCGAGAGACACAGCGAAGCTGAACGGCGTACGCGAGGAGATCGAGGCGGCGGGCGGCACAGCAAAGGTCTTTACAGCCGATGTATCGCAAGAGGATCAGGTCGCCAGAATAGCGACCGAAGTCGCGGATCAACTCGGCCATGTTCAGATCCTGATAAACAACGCCGGCATCAATATACGCAAGAATCTTATTGATTTCTCGCTAGAGGAGTGGCGCTCGGTGCAGGACGCGAATCTCACCAGCGTCTTTCTGATGTGCCGTGCGTTTGTACCGCAGATGCAAGGCACCGGCTACGGCCGCGTCATCAACATGTCTTCCATCATGAGTCATGTTTCGCTGCCGGGGCGCAGCGCCTATTCTTCAAGCAAGGCGGCTCTGCTGGGATTGACGCGCGCGCTGGCCTTGGAACTCGCCGGCGAAGGGATCACGGTGAACGGCATCAGTCCGGGCCCGTTTGGAACGGAAATGAATCACCCGGTGATGAACAATCCCGAAGCGAATGCACAGTTTCTGGCCAGCCTTCCCGTGGGCCGCTGGGGCAAGGTGGAAGAAGTCGGCGCTCTCGCATCCTTTCTGTGCTCTGAGGGGGCCGGCTTCATCACCGGCACGGACATTCTTATTGACGGGGGCTGGACTGCGAAATGACACGGCGGGATGCGAATTGGCTGATTGCAAAGGCAGGAGCTTCCGTCGCGGGGCAGGCGTTCCTTTCGTCCTGGCTCGCTTCGGCTCATGAGATGAATGAAGGCGCTCCAGCGGAACCGGATCGCTGGATCAACTACAAGCCGCAGTTTTTTTCGCCGGAAGAATTTGCCATCCTCGATCGATTCACGACCCTCTTGATCCCCACAGACGAGACGCCCGGAGCACGCGAGGCGCACGTGGCCCAGTTCATCGATTTCATCGTTTTTTCTTCGCGTGAGTACTCGCCGGAAACGCAAGTGGAGTGGAGAAAGGCAATGGATTGGCTCCGAACCCGTCACTTCGACGAGCAGCTGATGGGGAAGATGTCGGAACCCGAACATGAGGGCCACCATGTCTTCCAGACGATGAAGCAGCTCGCGGTATACGGCTTTTACACGTCACGTATCGGGCTGATCGAAAACCTGGAATACAAAGGCGTCTCCTATTACACGAGCTTTCCCGCGTGCACGCATCCGGAACATCGGAACGTTTGAAAATGGCGCAACACGACATCGTTATCGTAGGCTCTGGCGCATGTGGAGGCTGGGCTTGCATGACGCTCGCTCAGGCCGGATACAAAGTTGCTCTGATCGAGGCCGGCTCATCGATCAGTCCGGCGAAAGATTTTCATCATCGTCTTCCTTATCAGCTGGAATTTCGCGGCATGGGCCAGCCCGGTCTCCTGCGCAAGCACTTCAGAGGATCCACCGAGTACAACTATCGGATCATGATCGATGACCGCGAGAATCCTTACACAACCGCCGTCGACAAACCCTTCAGCTGGTCGCGATCGCGAGTCCTGGGAGGCCGCACACTGCACTGGGCACGCGCCTCCGATCGCATGTCGGACTTCGAGTTCAAGGCCGCTTCCCGAGACGGCTACGGCGAGGACTGGCCCATCTCTTACAAGGACGTCGCGCCCTACTATGACCGCGTAGAACGCTTCATTGGAGTAAGCGGCGCGGCAGCGGATCTGCCGCAATTTCCGGATGGATCCTTTCTACCGGCCATGCCGCTCAACTGCGCCGAGACCATATTCAAGGCCGCGTGCGGAAAGCTTGGCATTCCGGTCACACCGAGGCGAGTGGCGCAGCTCACTCGTACGCTGAATGGGCGACCGCCGTGCCACTATTGCGGAAACTGCATCAACGGTTGCGATGTGAACGCGATGTTCAACACGGTGGGGACGACGTTGCCTCCGGCGTTGAAGACGGGCAACGTGACCGTGCTCTGCGATTCCGTCGTCAGTCACGTACTGATGAACGAGGAAAATCGTGCAAGCGGAGTCCGGTACATCGAGCGCTTTAGCCAAAAGAGTTTTGAGGTGTCTGCTCGTGTTGTGATCCTGGCTGGATCATCGCTCGAGAACACGCGCCTGCTGCTGCTCTCACAGAACGGTGGATTAGCGAACAGCAGCGGTGTTCTCGGACACTATCTGATGGATCAAGTAGGGGGAGCGGGCGTGACCGGTTATCTGCCGCCCCTGAGAGGCAGCGCGATCCGCAACGACGACGGCAAGGCGGGCGGCCTCCAGATTCCTAACTTCAACAATATCGGCAAGTCTCGCGCGGCGAAGTTCATACGCGGTTACGGCATGAGCGCTTCCGGCGGCGCTGGAATGTTCCCAGCATTTGCGCCCTCCCTCCCCGGCTTTGGTTCCGATTACAAGAAGCAGGTGAAAGCCTTGTATCCGGCCTATGCGCGTGTCTGGATGTCTGGCGGCGAAATGCTGGCGCAAAAGGAAAACTTTGTCGAACTGGATCCGGTTGTTCGCGACAAGTGGGGCATTCCGGCTTTGAAGATTCACTGCACACATAGTGACAACGATCGCGCCGTTTACGCGGACTTCTTCGACCGGGCGCAAGAAATATTCCACGCGGCCAAAGGCGAGATCACCTCGGCCAAACCGCTAATGGGCGTTCCCGGCGGACTCATCCACGAAGTGGGAACCTGCCGGATGGGGGACGATCCGACAAAGAGTGTACTGAATTCGTTCTGCCAGACGCATGATGTCAAAAACCTGTATGTCTTCGGCGGCGGATGCTTCGTCACTACCGGCGACAAACATCCGACTTTGACGATGATGGCGCTAACTGCGCGGGGCTGCGATCATCTGATTGATGCAGTACGGAGGAGTGAGATCTAATGGAACCTGCTGTACCGGCTGCCAAGACGGACTACTCGCCGGAATTCGAAAAGCGCACGTACTGGCGAGTCAGCTGCCGGCTGATTCCTTTTCTTTTTCTCTGCTACATCTTCGCGTACATAGATCGCGTTAACGTGGGCTTCGCGAAGCTGCAGATGCAGCAGGACCTTGGGATCAGCGACGCCGTTTACGGGGCCGGCGCGGGAATCTTTTTCATTGGCTACTTCTTCTTCGAAGTTCCGTGCAACATAGCCCTGCAGAAGATCGGAGCGAAGTACTGGCTTGGTCCGATCATGATTGTATGGGGCATCGTATCGGCTTGTACGATGCTCATCAAGACAGCGAACCAGTTCTACGCGGTTCGGTTCCTGCTTGGACTTGTGGAATCAGGATTCTTCCCCGGCGTCATTCTTTACCTCACGTTCTGGTACACCAGCAGCTACCGGGCAAAAATGATTGCGGCATTCATGACGGCGATTCCGCTCTCGGGAGTAATCGGAGGCCCGATCTCCGGATGGATTCTGGAGAAAGCGACGTCCATGGGCGGGCTGCGAGGCTGGCAGTGGCTGTACGTATTCGAAGCGATTCCTTCGCTGCTGGCCGGGCTTGCGGCCATGTTCTTTCTTCAGGACGATCCTGGGAAAGCCAAATGGCTGAGTGCCGAAGAGAAGAACCTGCTGACACAGCGCCTCCGTGAAGACGAGGCGGGAAAACGATCGGCCACGCCCAACCACCACACGATGCTCGATGCGTTCAAAAGCACCAAGACGTGGCTTCTGTGTTTTGTGTACTTCGGCTTCGTGATGGGCAATTATGGACTCGGGTTCTGGCTTCCGCAGATTGTGCAAGAGACGATCACCAAAGATCCTTTTCAGATCGGGCTGTTAACCACAATTCCCTGGGCGGCAGCAGCCATCGCGATGGTTGTGGTCGGCCACCACTCGGACAAAACGGGCGAGCGCTGCTGGCATATCGCACTCACCGGCATTGCGGGCGCAATCGCATTTGCGGTGTCCGCCATTCCCGGAATCTCGGGCCCGGCCGGACTTTTCGCGCTAACAATCGCCACGGCTGGAATCGCCTGCTCGTACTCTACTTTCTGGGCGCTGCCGACAGCGATCCTCTCGGGAACCGCGGCCTCGGCCGGCATTGCATGGATCAACTCGGTCGGAAACCTGGCCGGTTACGTCAGCCCCTTTCTCGTAGGGAAAATCCGGGACGAAACACACAGCATGACTCTCGCGCTGGGTATGCTATCCGCGTGCTGCTTCACGGCGGCATTGATCACGATCCTCTTTTTCAGAGGACGTCAGATGACCAAAACGGCACTCAAATGAACCGGCGGAGCTTTCTGGCTCTCAGCTCCATCGCACTTCCACTTATGGCAGAACGTCAAAAGCCTTCTTCGCCCAGCAAGCTGGGCATTGCGACCACATCGTACATGATCGCGTGGCGTCCCAAGGACACCATGGAGTTTCTCGAGCATTGTCACAAACTCGGGGCCGGCGGGATTCAGTCGGCAATCAATGGGGACATTCCTGCAATCCGAAAGCGCGCCGACGAGTACGGCATGTACATCGAAGCCATGGTGCCGATGCCTCACGGCGATGAGACGGCAGCTTTTGAACGTAGCCTGAAGGATGCCCAGGCGGTTGGCGCCGTTGCCTTGCGATCGGCATGCCTTGGAACGCGGCGCTATGAGGCATTCAAGTCCCTGGATGACTGGCGGGCTCACGTGGCAGAGAGCCACAAGTCGCTTGCGGCGGCTCGGGCTGTGCTGGATAAGTACAAGATTCCGCTTGGCGTCGAAAACCACAAGGACTGGACGGCGGACGAACTGGTGTCCGCCATGAAGCAATACGGTACCGAGTATCTGGGTGTTTGTCTGGACTTCGGCAACAATCTTTCGCTGCTCGACGATCCGATGGACGTTATCGAGAAGCTTGCGCCATTCACCATCTCAACCCACCTCAAGAATATGGGTACGAGGCCGGACAGCGATGGGCTGCTGCTTTCGGAAGTGCTCCTCGGCGATGGCTATCTGGATCTTCCACGAGCTATCGGGCTCGTGAGGCAGGCACGTCCGAATACTCGCTTCTCTTTGGAAATGATCTCGCGCGATCCTTTGAAGGTTCCTTGCCTCGCGGACGAGTATTGGGTGACATTTCCCGACCGCAACGGCCTGTACCTCGCTCGCAGCCTTCGCTTCGCGAATGAACATGCCAGCACGAAACCGCTGCCAACCGTATCGCAACTTTCGCCGGAGGAGCAGATTGAGAACGAAGACGACAACGTAATCGCCTGCCTGCAGTATGCCAACGAGAAGCTCGGCTTCGCAGCGTCGTGATCAGCTCTGCCGCGTCTTTTCTGACCCGGGTTGCAGGTGCATGCGCAGG
>JAOAPP010000692.1 GCA_025462985.1 Bryobacterales bacterium
AGCGCCTGGTTCGGGACCAGGAGGCCGGAGGTTCGAATCCTCTCGCCCCGACCATTCATTGAGTCAAAATACGTCAACAGCTGAACCAGCTTCGAGCTAGATTCGCGCGTGCCAAAGCATCTCTCGAAGGGTGAGGTGAGGATCAGTATTTAGGCCCTGTTGGCTTTGCCGGGACAATTCCGCTGCTTGTGAAGACTTTCCAATAGCCTGCCAACACGCACAGAGGGCCCTATCTGCTTCCGCTAGTCGCCAGGCAAGGAAGCGGATCGGCGGATTGTGCGCGGTCGCGTCTGCATGCTCAAGGTCTGCGTGCTCAAATAGGGCTCGGTCTCGCTCACTTTGTCGTCGCTCAGGAGAGCTTCGCCAAGGCGCGCACTTCGGCAGCCATTACGGCGGGATGATTCAACGGAAGTTTCCGAATAGCGCCAGGCCAAGATGAATGAGCGCTGAAGCAAGTTCCGGATCATCGTTGCCCGCCGCTTTTCGCCGTACATCCACCGCCTCCTGTGCATCTTTTTCAGCAAGGACATAACTTCGGCGGTCAAGCTTCATGCACCAGCGCCGTCGCCGGCAGAGTGTGGTTCCGGCGTTCAGAAGAAAGTGAGTCCGCAGCAATCCTTCTCAGTTAGCCGTAAACCAACGGAACCAGCGCATCGAGCGCTGCCTGGTCGACCCGTCATCTCTGATGCAAAGATGCGTCACAGATTACGTGTCAGGTGACATGGAGGTTGACTCAGCTATCAAACTGGAGCGCTTTCCAGTATAGATCTCACCGGGCCCCAACGAAAATCGCCGCCGGATGTCGTCCGCATCAGTAGCTCCCGCTCCCATACCGAACGGGAGAAAGCATGCTGACAGAATTTCTAGCTCGACGGAACCTTGAGCGGCCATCTAACGTTCATGAGCGACGAAAGCAAGTCCAACCGGAGGGAAGTGTTGCTGGCCATGGGCGCGGGACTGGCCGCGGCGGGAATCGGGACTTCGGCGGATATCGGCGGCCATCCGATTCCATACCGCACTCTCGGGCACACTGGTGAGAAAGTCTCGTGTGTCGGCATGGGCGGGTATCACCTCGGCAAAAAAGAAGTGACCGAGGGAGATGCCGTCAAACTGGTGCACGCCGGCATCGACCGGGGAATCAACTTCCTCGATAATTCGTGGGACTACAACAAAGGCGTCAGTGAGATCAGAGTCGGAAAGGCCGTGAAAGAGGGGAACCTCCGAAACAAGGTCTTCATGATGACAAAGAACGACGGTCGGACAGCGGACGAGTTCAACAAGCAGCTTGAGGAGTCCCTCAAGCGCCTGCAAACGGACCATCTCGACTTAGTGCAGTTTCACGAGATCATTCGCTACGAAGACCCGGATCGGATCTTTGCAGAAAGCGGTGCGGCCCAGGCTGCGCTTGCGGCCAGGAAAGCCGGCAAGCTTCGGTATATCGGATTCACCGGACACAAAGATCCGCATATTCATCTCTACATGCTCGAAGTGGCCGATCGCCACAAGTTCGTATTCGACACGGTGCAGTTGCCCATCAACGTCATGGATGAGCACTTCCGAAGCTTTGGCAAGTTAGTGCTTCCGGAACTGGTGAAGCGCAATATCGGTGCGCTCGGCATGAAGAGCCTTGGCGATACTGTGATTCTTAAAAGCCAGGCGGTGACTGCCATGGAGTGCCTTCATTACTCGCTGAGTCAGCCGGTGTCCGTGCAGATAACCGGCATCGACAAACCGGAGATCCTGGATCAGGCCATCAAGGCTGCCCAGACTTATCATCAGGTCTCAAAGGATCAGATGGCGGCAATCCTGGCCCGCACCGCGCCGCATGCGGCAGATGGCCAATGGGAACTCTTTAAAACAAGCGCTGTGTTCGACAGCACCGCACAGCATCCGGAGTGGCTGGGAACGTCGAGCCCGCACGCGAAGAAAGTTGGCCCGTCCATGTCCTAGCACGCGGCAGCGATACGCCTAAGCAGTGTACGCACGCAGAACCAGGTAAACGACAACGCCGGTCACGGACACATAAAGCCACACCGGGAACGTCCATCTGGCAACTCCGCGATGGAACCGGAACTGGTTCCGCAGTGCGTACCAAAGCGTGGCGAAGATTAAGGGAAGCGCCACCATGGACAGCCCGATATGGCTGATTAGTATAAAGAAGTACACTGGCCTGATCCAGCCGTGTCCCGGAAAGTTGGTGTCTCCATGAAAGTAGTGGTACGTGATGTAGCTCAGAAGAAACAGCGCTGAAAATACAGTCGCGCTCACCATGAATCTCATGTGAATGAGTCGCTTGCCTCTGCGGATATTCAGATAGCCGAGAGTCAGGCAAATCGCGCTGAGCGAGTTGAATACCGCATTCGCTGCCGGAAGGGAGCCCACCCACTCTGGAGCAGCCACCTTCCCCTTGAAGTAAATCAACCAGACTAGGAATGCGGCGACAGCCGCACTCAAGCCGAGAATAGCCGGAATTGGCTTCCTAGCGAGTTGTGAGACGTCGGCGGATGTGGAACTCTGGACCATATTCTGATGGTAAGATGCCGACTCAGGGACTTTTCGGATACCCGTTGTCTATGAGACTTGCCCCCTTCTTCCGCTTAGCGCTTTTGGTGTGCCTCGGCGTTTTGACCGCCTCCGCATTCGGGCAGGACGCATCGCCTTTGCTGCTGCGAAATCCATCGATCAGCAAAACGCAGATTGTGTTCGAATACGCGAACGATCTGTGGATTGTGTCTCGCGCCGGGGGTCCGGCGATGCGCCTCACCAGCGGAGCCGGGAGGAGAACAGGAGCTCATTTTTCGCCTGACGGTACGCAGATCGCTTTTACGGGCGAGTACGACGGCAACATCGACGTTTACGTCATTCCCGCTTCCGGCGGCGTTGCCAGACGCCTGACCTTCCACCCCGGTGTGGACGTGGCGACCGGCTGGACGCCTGACGGCTCCCGGGTGCTGTTCATGTCGGATCGGTATGACTACGCCGACAGCAACCGTCTGTTCACGATTCCGGTGAACGGGACATTCCCCGACGTGCTTCCGTTGCCCACGGCCGAAGACGGATCCTTCTCACCGGACGGCAAACACATCGCATATTCGCCTGTCTTTCAATGGCAGCCCGCCTGGAAACGTTACCGGGGCGGACAAACGACCAAAATCTGGATCGCAGATCTGAGCGATTCAAGCATCGTGAAAGTTCCCCGCGAGAACTCGAACGACTTCAATCCGATGTGGGTGGGCGATAAAATTTACTTC
>JAOAPP010000696.1 GCA_025462985.1 Bryobacterales bacterium
TTGCGCTACGGCGTCAAATGGCCCGGCCGTAAACACCAGGAGCAAATATAAAACCGCCGACAAAACCTGTGACATGAAAGTTTTGATCATTTTCTTCTCTCCATCCCGGGAAAAACATCCCGCTAGAACCTCTATTTCGAAAACAATAAGGATGAGGTTCTTTTTCGCAGGTACAGCTTATCGCTCGTTGCCAACGGCAGCTACTAGCAACAATGCTAGGTGTCCGACAGCAAGAGCTCGAGAGGTGTCTAACGCCGCCCGAAAAGGATGTCTTCGGAATCTTCGATCCTCCGAAATCCCGCGGTTTTTCTGACACTTTCGTCGGAGTCGACTTGAAGCACAGTCATGCGCTCGGAATTTTTTGCGCCTCTCAGCTCCTAAAAATGCATCTCACTAATAGGCTGATGCCGAATCAGCACAATGCAAATCGGGGCTAACTCTTTAATATGAAAGGGAGATCGCACCACTTCAGAAAGAGCTTGCCCCGCCGCTCTGCATCCAGCTTTACTCCCTTAGGATGATAGTGCATCATCGAATCGAGAGGCCGATTGAAGCATCCCTCCGCAACCACGCCGTCTATCGATTGCATCTCTCAGACCTACGCCCGCGGAGGCCGCCTACTCCTCCTGTTCACAGCTATTCTGATCGTCGTTATGCCATGGACTGAGTATTTCTGGCAGTTAGACGGGTTTCTCGATACCGGCCAGGATTTCGAGCTTGGTCTTCTCTCGCTTCTGACAATTTTTTCGCTGGTTCTCGTGCTCCTTCAACAGCGTCGGCAAAATGTCGCTCTCCTTCTCGCTGTTCGGAGATGGCTATCGCTCGTCTTTGAGGACCCAGGTCCACGAGCGGTGGCAAACGCATGCAGTTCGACCGCACACTCCGACCCCGCGCCCCTGTCCAGCCGCGCACTATCCCGATATAACCTGCCCATTCAAGTCTGATCTATCTCCACTCGCCCAGCACCGAGGATTGCTCGTTCCGAGTCCTTCGCGTCCGCCAATGCCAAACCAGTCGCAATTGCGATTTTGCTTTTGGAGAGATCATGAAAAAGTCTGAAGTCTTGCACGCGTGGGCCAACATCCTTGCCGGTTCCGTGCCCTCCCTTTCCATCGAAATCACCAAAGAATGCCCTCTGCGTTGCCCTGGCTGCTATGCCTTCGACGCGGCCCATCTAGGAGGCGCGACTCAGCTCCGCCAACTCTCCGACTTCAAGGGAGACGAATTGGTAAAAAGAGTACTTGCGGTCATCGATGAGCACCGGCCGCTTCATGTCTCCCTCGTGGGCGGCGATCCGCTCGTGCGCCACCGCGAGCTTGAATTGCTTTTGCCGGAGATCGAGCGCCGTGGAGTGCATACCCAGGTCGTTACGAGCGCCTTCCGCGTCGTCCCGGCCGCCTGGAAAAAGTTCAAGAAGCTTAACGTCGTGGTGTCGATTGATGGCCTTCAACCGGAACATGACGAAAGACGCAAACCCGCGACGTACGAACGCATTCTCAAGAACATCGCGGGAGCAAGGGTAACGGTCCACTGCACCATTACATCGCAAATCGCAGAACGCCCCGGCTACCTCGGCGAGTTCCTCAACTTCTGGAGCCGCCGGCCGGAGATCGCCAAAATCTGGTTCAGCCTCTTCACACCACAGATCGGTGCCACCGATCCGGAGATACTTACGCCCTCGCAAAGAGCTTCGACTATCACAGAACTAAAAGGACTCCGTGTGAAGTATCCCGTACTGGACATGCCTGACTCCCTGATCAAGGAGATCTCTTCGCCTCCAAGAAATCCCAGCGAATGCATCT
This sequence comes from Bryobacterales bacterium, assembly GCA_025462985.1. Taxonomy (GTDB): domain Bacteria; phylum Acidobacteriota; class Terriglobia; order Bryobacterales; family Bryobacteraceae; genus Bog-105. The sequence continues at coordinate 1,803 of JAOAPP010000696.1, forward strand.
TTGCCAGGACCACGAAGACGATCTCGGCGGATCTCACTACGCAGATAACGCCCTGTCAGTTTGGGGGAGCACCTGATTGTCATCAATGCGGCTGCATCGCTTCGATGGGGTTGGCGGCCGTCGGCCATTACAAGGTATTGGGACCGCTCACCGCTGGCCAAATCTTCATGGCCTCTGATCGTTTTGGAAAGGGCTGGCGTAAATTGCAGAAAACCCTATGGCCAAAGCCCGTCCTTGCTACCGAACCGGCGCCTTTCAGGATACTTTAACTTGGAGTGCGTAAATGGATAGTGCAACGCAACAGAAAGGATCCAACATTGTTAGATAGCGAATGCCGGACTGAAGTCGAATTGAGGCGCGATCTAGTCCGTTTCAGCAGATTGCTTTATCGCCTGGGGTTTATGCCGGGAACATCAGGCAATCTTTCCGTTCGGCTGGACGACTCGCGTCTGCTGGTCACTCCCACCGGTGTCAGCAAGTTCTTGCTGAGATCGGCCGACATGGTCATCGTCGATCTTCAGGGAAGACATCTCGATGGATACAGGAAGGTGACCAGCGAGGTCAGTATGCATCTCGCAGTCTATCGACATCGAAACGATGTTACAGCGGTCGTTCATTCTCATCCGCCTATCGCGACGGCATTCGCCTGTGTCGGACGAGGGCTGGACGAGATGCTGTGTCAGGAGGCGGCGATGACTCTTGGGGTAGTCCCATTGGCAACATACGCCACAACGGGAACTGAAGAGGTGGCAGCTAGCCTCGCCCCTTTCATCCCAGACCATGACGCTATCCTTTTGGCCAATCATGGCGCAGTCACCTGCGGGACTACCTTACTGGAGGCCTTTCAGAAGATGGAAATCGTCGAGCATCTGGCAAATATAGCTTTGGTCGCCCATCAGCTTGGTGCTCCTCGCACCCTGAAGCATGAACAACTCAAGCAGCTTCGTGATGCAAAGACCAGGTACTTGCAGAACGCACTTTAGGAATTGCGCGTCAGCCGCCTTCTCGTTCTCCGCTTGGGGGTCGAGCCTAACCTTTTGGAGCTTCACTAAAGATTTCCACCAGGCGATCCGCAATGATTTTGTCCTCGCCGTCCTTAAGCTGCCAGACGGCGAAGCCGAAGCTGTTCGGGTCACCAGACCGGGCTCGTCCACGGTGTTCGCCGGCAGGCACACCTGGATCGCGCCCGCGCATGCCACTCGATCCCGCGCCCATGCTCCCGATTCCGACCGGCCGGCTATCCGCCAGCTTCTGCATGACCTCCGGTCCAGTGATCTTGAGTTTGGTCGGATCGATCTGCCAACTGTAGCGAGGCGTGACATTGCCAAGCGCCTGAGGGTTGAACTCCCGGGGAAGCGCCGCCACTCCAAACTTCTTCACCGCATCCGTGATGACCTGTGCACGCGCATCGTACATCCTCAGTATGGCGTCGTAATCCTGATTGACGAAGATCTCGAGCGCCTTTAACAAAGCAAAGATCGTCTCCTTGCCAACCTTGCATGGGCGGCCGATACGGTCCTCTTGCGGACTCATATTCAGCATCGACCACCGAATCAGCTCCTCCTTGCCGATTAGAATGCCGGACGCTTGTGGCCCGCAGATATCCTTCCCGCCACTGAAGGTGACCATGTCGAAGCCGACCGCAGGATACTCCCAAAGCCTCTCCTTCGGCGGCACATCGGCTGAGGCGTCGTTGAAGGTGTAGATATTGTGAGCCCTGGCAATCTCAACCGTCTCAGGGCCGCTGACCTTGCCCCTGTCAGAGAGAATATTGGTGAAATGAATAGCCAGCGTCCTGGGATTGATCGCTGCGATCATCTCCTCGCGCGTCTCTACCTCAACCAGCTTTGCGCCGGTCTGGCGAATCTGGTGATCGAACGGATAACGATGGCTCTTCTGGATAATGACTTCCGTCCTTGGAAAACCGGTCACATCGGGACAAGCAAGAATCCGAGGCTCAAGATCTTCCGTCATCATGCCGGCGTACCCCACCACCATCGCCGCTGCTGCCCCGCCCGTCACCAGGCCGGTGTAGCCCGCAGGAGACTTGCATAGCTTCGCAATAAACTTACCGGCCGCCACCTCCAGTTCATTGATCAGGACAAAGTGTTGATTGCCCTGACGCATCAGTTCCATCACCTCCGGCTTCATCACCGAGCCGCCGATGACAGTTACCGTGCCGTTGATATTGATCAGAGGCGTTACCCCAAGCTCGGC
>JAOAPP010000726.1 GCA_025462985.1 Bryobacterales bacterium
AGTCCAAAGGCTTCTGGTCTAAAGAGCGATCTGTGATCCGCCTTTGGAGAGAGCGTTGATGATTTCTTCCCGCCGGGCCAGAGCTTTCTCAACAGCAGAGTCGGTAGCCACCCGGAACACGATCACGCCTACTCCGAACTCCACCGTCAAGACAGCGATGAGCGCCCAATCGGTATCTACAGCCCAACGGGCCAGCAGTCCAAGGCCGACAAGAGCAAACATGCCGATGCTGCACATTGCCAGCCAGAGTTGCCTTTGCCCGCTGCTCTGTTTTCTGAGCGTCTGCGCCGGGTCGACGGCGCGCGGAGCCGCAACAGAGCTGAGATTGCCGGCCGACAAAAAGAAAATCGTGACGACGGCTGAAGCGCACAGGCCGGCCAGAATGCTGAGGGGTGTAGCGGCAAAACGCAGAAGCATAGAGGCGATAAATACAATTGCATTCTGAACGGCGACGAACAGCACGGCTGTGAGATTCTTGGCCTGAAATACTCGCTTCAGTTCCACCGGACTCGCAAAATAGATTTGTGCTGCGCTTCGGTCGAATCCGAAGATGTTCCAAAACAGTGCATCGCTCAGGATCAACATTCCGTAGAGCGCGGCCACTTCCAGAAAATTGGCTCGCATGAACGAAGCCCCGCCCTGAGCCAGCGGAAGGAAGACAACCACGCTGAACAAACACGCCATTCCAAGGATGACCCGGAAGCGTGGCATGCGAAGAAGCGTGCGCATCTCTTTCTCGATCAGCAGTCCCAGCGGGTCATTGAAGATACGGCTCGGAAGATTCAGGATCGCCTCCCGGAGGGTCCACGCGTTTCGGCCCGCACGCTCCAGAGCAGCCCCTGCACGTAGTGTTTCTTCCTCTTTGATCCCTTTGAGAAACATCCAACGCGCAAACGCGTAAGCAGCCGCGATCCAGAAAACCACCACGCCCAGAGAAGCCCATGAGAAATGACCGGTACTGAGGCGTGCCAGTTCCGCCCACGGCATTCCGCGGCCATGGGATGCAGCGAGGGCATAAGGGGCGGCTTTGCGACCCAGAGGCGTGCGCACGAGCACCTGCGGAACGAGCCCGATACTGACAACCAGCAGCGCGAAGAGTTCGCGCAACCGGTTTTGGGCGAAGGAGTGAAGAATGAATTCCCGAATACCGAGCGAAAGCAGCAGATTGAAGGGAACGATCAGCAAGAGCAGAATGGAAGCCGGCTTCGAAGCACTCGGATTCAGAAACAGCCCGATGCAAGCCCCTGCGACCAGGAGCAGCATCTCAAAACCCGTGGTGACGCGAAGCAGGACCTCAATCCCGAAGAGCGTCCCGGTTCGGACAGGGAAGCTCTGCAGCTTCTTGAGATTCAAGGACCAGCCCCCGGTGAGCGTAACCAGCGGAACGACCTGCCAAAAAACGCAAACCGCGAGCATACCGGCGGAGAGCCACGGCTGAAGAACGGCAGCGGGGGCAACTCTCAGCAGCATGAGGATGCCCCACGCAAGCCCAGCGAACCCGGCATACCAGATGAATCCCAGCGCCGCCATTAACCAGGACCCCACACTGGTCCTGGGAAGGTGGTTACGCGAGGTCCGCCACTGCGCCCACGCAATCGTCTCAATCTGCGACCACATGCATCAAAGCCAGTCCAGCTTTCCACCTTCGCGCTCGGCGCCGACAGCCTGCACGAAGATGTCTTCGAGCGATGCTGCCTGCGTGGCTCCTTGCCGCTGGAGGTCCGCGACCGTTCCATGCACTACGACTTTGCCGCGGTTAATGATCGCAATCTCTGAACACAATCGCTCTACCACTTCAAGCACATGTGACGTGAGAAAGACCGTGGCGCCATTGCGCACCTGCTGCAGTAGGATGTCCTTCATCAGGCGAGCTCCGACCGCGTCAACCCCTTCGAACGGCTCATCCATGAGAAACAACTTGGGCCGGTGTATCAGGGCGGCCGCCATGGCCACCCGCTTACGCATTCCCTTTGAATATTCACCGATAAGCTTACGCGGGTTATCCGTAAGCTCGAACAGATTTAGAAGTTCAGCCGCGCGATCTTTGGCAGTTTGCCGGTCCAGAAGATACAAACGAGCGACAAACTCGAGATATTCGAGCCCCGTAAGATAGTCGAACAGCAGAGTGTCATCTGGCACCAGCCCGATCTGTTTTCGGATCGCCAGCGAATGCTCGGGCAGTTTCAGGCCAAAGACCTCGACTGACCCGGCCGTCGCCTGCGCCAAGCCCATCAGAATTTTAATGGTGGTCGTTTTGCCGGCCCCATTGGGCCCCAGAAAGCCGAAGAACGAACCTTGCGGAACCACCACGGAAAGCCCGTCCACAGCATGAAAACCGTTGTAGACCTTGTGCAAATCGCGGATCTGAATTGCGGGAACGGACGCAGCCGGTTCCCGGGATTCCGCAAAGTGTTGCGACTCCGCCTCCATGTCAGGGCATCTTTTCCGGAGCGATCCCGACAGCGGCCATCAGTGTTCCAGTCTGCCGCAGAATGGCGAATTTTGCACGGCTCACCTGTGTCTCCGCTTCGTAGAGTCCGATCCAGCGATCGCTTTCTTCCAGCCTGGCTTGCTCCACTTGGCTCATTGGCACGCGCCCTTCCCCGTTCTGTACCAGCAACACGGTCAATTGTTCGCGCGCCAAATCCAGTTGCATCCGGGTGAGATTGCGAATCTCCTCCGCCTTCTGCCATTGCTGGTAACTGCGCCTGGTATCGGCAATGATTCGATTGCGGGTTTGATCCATCTGCAGGCGCATCTTTCGAAGGTCCGTCACACTCTGCTGAGCCATGGCGCTTGTGGCTGAGCCCGTAAACAGTGGAATCGTAATGGCGGCGCCCACCTGTGCATTGTTGTACTGAAACTTGTTGTTTGGAAAGTACTGGACATAGGTTTGCTTCAGGAACAAGGCATACTGTGCAACCAGGTCCACCTGCGGCAGGCGCTGGGCACGATAGGAGCGCAGATCGAGTTCCTTCGCCAGAACATTCGACTGCATTTGCCGCAGGTCTCGATTGTTGCGCAAGGCGGCATCGGCAGCGCCGGACTCACTTTCGGGTATGGAAAAAGACGGCTGTTCCGTCTCGCGAGGCTTCACCCTGTCGGTGGCAGGATATCCGAGCGCGACGGCAAGCATCATCTCGAAATAGTCTGCGTCGAGCTTCGCGGCATCTAAGCGTTGCCGCGTCACGGCAAGATTGACTTTGGCGCGTTTAGAGTCGAGCGGCAGCTCCGTTCCCTCGCTCACGGACGCCTCCATCGCACCCGAAACTTTTTCGAGACTGGGAATCTGGCTGCCCAGGGCCTCGCTTTCTTTCTCGCTTTGACTCGCGCTCAGGAAGAGATCCGCAGCCTGGTAAGCAACCTCTTCGCCCTTAGATTGGGCCGCGTATTGCGTACCCCGCGCCAGTTCCCTCGCGGCTGCCAGCTTGTAGCTTTCTGGCCGGTTGAAGAGATGCATGTTCGTCTTCATCTGGAACAAGGAGGGGGCGTTGCCCTCAATTGTATTCGGATAGCCATAGGTCCAAGCCAGCCCGCTGCCTCCGTATACCTTTGGCCGAAAAGGGTCTTGAGCCATCCGAACGTCCTCCTGGGATCGTTCCTCATCCAGGCGGGCGAGGACGACATCTGGATTCTCGCGAGAAGCGATGCCAAGCGTCTGCTGAAGTGAAAGGATGCGGACTTCGGCGCTTGCGACGGAAATACAGGAAAGGCTGAGAGCGGTCCCAACAATAAGGCGGAGCACCTCCTCATGCTAGCTTGGCGCTCCCGGCAAAGACACTACACAAAGAACATCAGCAGCAGCAAAAAAGCGTCCCCCGTTATCGGAGAACGCCTCTTGCGCAGGATCGAACTATGATTTCAGGATCGAACTATGATTTAGTGTACGGAAGGCGGAGTGGTACGTGCCGGCGGAGCAGTGAGCCCGGTTGGCTTCATGGTGCCGGGAGCAGCATTGCCGGTGCCGGGCGTGGAAGTAGGAGCGCCAGTTGCCGGACCGCCGTTCGCCGAACTCTTGTCGTAAAGCGCCACGATGTCCTGTGTGATATCGATGCCGCTTGATGCATACAGAACGGGAGTATTCGGGTTGCTGACGTCGAGAATCATCGTGTAGCCGTTGTCTTTGGCGTACTTCTCAATTACCGCCATCATGCGCTGACCAAGGCTTTGCAAAAGTTGCTGCTGCGCGCCGTTCCACTCTTCCTGCGCATCCTGGACATCGCGCTGCAGACGACGCTTCTTCTCATCGATGTCGCGTTCCATCTGGGTCCGCTTCTCCTCGCTCATCAAGGTGCCGCCCTTGCGAACCTGATCTTCGAGCCCAGTCACTTCGGTGTTGCGGGCATCCAGATCTTTCTTTTTCGGAGCGAACTTGGTTTGCAGCTGCTCGGAGGCCTTCTGGCCGTCCTTGGTGCCGACGATTGCACCCTGTACGCTGATAACGCCGACTTTACCCGCTCCTGTCTGCTGAGCAAAGCCGCCCATCGTCAACGACAGCAAAGCAGCCGCCGAGATTAAACTACTTCTCAATACCATCTAAAACTTCCTGCTTTCTAACTTGGTTCTTACTATCCTCACACATTAGCGAGCGAGCTGACAGCCTCCGGGCTAAAACGTCCGTCCAATGGAGAAGCGGAACGCACTGCGACGCTCATCATATGAGCTCGACTGTCCGAAGTTCTGAAGCACACTCTCGTAAGTGGCGGAATTCGGGAATGCCGAACGCTCCGCCACCACGGGTGCTTGCAGATTTGTGTTGACGACACTCAGATTATACGCCCAATATAACCGGAATGGGGCATTTACCACGGGCATTAGTACCTGCAACTCCAATCCGGTGGAGATGCGCGGCGTCTGCGTGTTCGGAGCGATGACCGCTTGTCCACTGAAATTGGCCTGCGGGAACAACGAATTCAGCTGCGTCACGCGGTCGGTATTTAGACCAAGCTGGCTCGGCAAAGTGAGCCGGTCGATACCGGCATCGAGAAACGGCGCCAGAGTGACCGGTCCGAGGATCGGAATCCGGTACTCATAGTTGAATACCGAATAGGTATCGCCACCGGGCAGAATCAGCGAGTACGTAGGAATGGTCTGAGTCACATTGACTTGGCTGGTGGAACCGTCGGAGTTCACCACCCTCGTCACGCGCTGGGTACCGTCATTATTCAACACGTTCACTTGCGTAGAGGTCGGGATATAGGCGATCGGACTGATGCTCAGGATATCGAATCCGCGCACGTCAGTTTCGCCGCCCATATAGAAGCGGCTATAAGGCGGCGCAACCTTGCCCCCGAAGCCACTGATAAATCGCGTGGCCAAATGGAAGCCCATTACGTTGCTCCGGAAAAATCCACGCCGGAAATATGCCACGTCGAGCGACGGCGTGATGGTGTTGACGTTCCCACCCAAGACGCTCCCCGAGAATCCGAAAGTGAAGTTTACCCGAAGACC
>JAOAPP010000741.1 GCA_025462985.1 Bryobacterales bacterium
CTCGCTCGCCTGCTCGACGCTTGCGACAAGCTGCAGCAATTCCTGTTCACTAGTGACTGCTGGCTCAGGAACAACGCTCATCAATTTGGGCTTACCCTCGGTCAGCGTGCCCGTCTTGTCGACGACAAGAGTGTCCATCTTCTCCAAACGTTCGAGCGCTTCGGCATTGCGGATCAAAACACCTGCGGTTGCACCACGGCCAGTGCCGACCATGATGGACATGGGTGTAGCAAGTCCTAATGCACAAGGGCAGGCAATGATCAAAACGGCTACGGCATTTACGAAGGCATGACCGAGGCGCGGCTCCGGCCCCCAGATTGCCCAAACCACAAAGGTCAACACTGCGGTGAGAACGACAACGGGTACAAACCATGACGCGACTACATCCGCGAGCCGCTGAATCGGTGCGCGCGTCCTCTGCGCCTCGCTGACTAGGCGAACGATCTGGCTCAACAACGTATCGCTACCGACTCGGTCGGCTCGCATGAGGAAGCTGCCGGTTCCGTTGACGGTGCCCCCTGTCACACGCTCGCCGAGGGTCTTTTCAACGGGTATAGACTCGCCGCTGATCATGGACTCATCGACCGAGCTTGTACCTTCTGTCACAACACCATCAACAGGGACCTTTTCGCCCGGACGAACTCGGAGTATGTTCCCGATTTGAATCTGGTCTACGGCAATGTCCCGCTCATCACCTGCATCCACCAGGCGTGCGGTTTTCGGCGCAAGTCCAAGTAATGATTTCAGCGCACTGCTGGTCTGGCTGCGCGCCCGCAGTTCCAGGACCTGTCCCAGCAGTACGAGCGTAGTGATCACGGCCGCAGGTTCGAAGTAGAGCGGCGCTTCACCCATGTGCGAGCGGAAAGCCGCTGGAATCACGGAAGGGAACAAGACAGCTACGACACTGAATAGGTAAGAAGCGCCAGTTCCTAACCCGATCAACGTAAACATGTTTAGGTGCCAATTGACAACAGAAGCCCAACCACGCTGGAAAAACGGCCAACCGCCCCAAAGGACAACAGGCGTCGCGAGAACAAATTCGACCCATGCTGTTGCGACATTCGAGAGCCAGTGCGCGTCCGGAAGGAAATCGAGCACCATCATGAGGAGCAGCGGCAGGGTCAGCACGGCGCTGATCCGGAGCCGCCGCTTCATGTCGTCCAATTCCGGATTGACTTCCTGGTCAGTAACGTGGCGCGGCTCCAACGCCATCCCGCAGATGGGGCATGAGCCAGGCTCGTTCCTGACGATCTCGGGATGCATCGGACAGGTATATTCGGTTCGGGTCAGCGGCCGCTGCAAAGTCGCCGGTTCCAAAGCCATGCCGCATTTCGGACATGCCCCTGGTCCGAGCTGGCGGACTTCCGGGTCCATCGGGCACGTGTACTCGATCGCGTTCGCGTTCGGAGGTGGCGCTGATGCTGATCCGGGATTCAGATACCGTTCGGGAGCGGTACGGAACTTCTCGACACAAGATTGGCTGCAAAAGAAGTAGCGCGTTCCCCGATGCTCGACCGTTCCCGCGGCGTCCTGCTCCTCAATGTCCATGCCGCAAACGGGATCATGATGCAGGACGGGAAATCTCTTAACCGGCGGCGCAAGCGCGGTGCTTCCAATTTGAATGACAGGGTCCCGCACAGTTTGTTTTTCCCCTGCATTCATCGCATTTTCTTTTATATTCATTACATTTCCTTTCGGGCATCCGCCTGATCATCTGGCGGATGCCTCTGACCACAGCGGTCTACTTCCGCGTGTACTGTTCCGGGTTGGAGTCGAACTTCTTCTTGCAAACGGGAGAGCAGAAGTAGTAGGTCTCGCCTTTGTACTCGCTCTGCCCTGCGGATTTCTTGGGATCGACTTCCATTCCGCAGACAGGATCTTTCTCCATACGCTCACCTCCTTTCCACTGACAGTAAATGCTTAGCGCAAGTGACGATAGATAAGTTCAAGAAGCTCCTCGTATTGTGCGGTTGCCTGTTCAACACCGCCGTTTCGTATGGCTTCCGTCGCACAATGGCGCAAATGGTTCTGCATCAAAGAACGCGAGACACCTCGCAACGCTTCCTGCACTGACGCAATCTGAACGATGATGTCGGCACAATAGCGCTCGTCCTCCACCATCTTGTGGAGTCCTCTGATCTGTCCTTCTATACGTCGCAGTCTCTTCAGGTTTGATTGTTTGATCTCGGGGTCGACCGCAACGGCTTTCCGTCCACCGCTCTTTACGGCGCAAGCACACGGAACATGCGCGCTCTCGTCTCGCCCGGCTCGCCGCGTGGTTCCTTTCGATTCAGTCATTGCTCTTTTATCGTATACCCCCCACCCCTATCAGTCAAGTCCGTCACGTGGGCGTGGACCTGTTAGGGTCGCGATCAGTGCCACAACCAAATCCCAAACACAATCTGAGATGCACTCGTTGGTTCCCCCGCCCGCCGACTGAATTTAGCGGTCTGGCCGAATACGCCGGAGTACACGTACCCAACGTAGGGAGCCAACTTGCGCGAAAACTGATAGCCGAGCCGCACCCCACCGTCGAGGTCCGACAGCCCGGTTCCAATCCTCCGTGCAGGATCTGCCTGACTATAGAAATTGAGTTCGACTTGAGGTTGCAATATCAGGCGCTGACTGAGGTACAAATCGTACGAGCCTTGTAGTCTTCCCGCAACGCGTCCTCCATCGCGAATATAAAGCGTTGGTACAAAGTTGAAGAAGTAAGGGGCGAGTCCCTGCACGCCGATTGCGCCCCATGCCCGAGTTGGACCGGAATCGAGATCGACACGCGCACCCGCCTGCCAATCGAAGTAACGCATATGCGGAATCGGCCTATCGTACAGAATCTCCTGCTCTCCATCGCTGGTGATGCCGTTTGTTACTGTTCCTTCGGACTTGATCCACAACTTGTTGAAGTCTGTTCCAATCCAGCCCTGGCCATCCCATCGGAAGCTACTGTTCGGCCCATTCGATCTGCCTTCCAGTTCATCGAACATGAGAAAGTCGAGCACCCGGTTATCTTTCACTGGCTCAGGCCAACCCGATGCCGGAGTTGGTGCGCTGGCCGGAGCATCCGGAGCCTGTGCACAAACCGGCATTGCTCCGAAGTTCGCCAGCAAACCTCCCGCGAAGACCAGAGGAAGAGCGGGGCACGACATCATGAGACGACTACCGTGCGAAACATTCCCGCAGCCATGTGATAAAGCAGATGACAGTGGAAAGCCCAGCGCCCGGGTGTGTCTGCGCTGACTAGATAACTCACCCGCTCCGCAGGCTTGACGGTGACGGTGTGCTTGTATGGAGAGAACTCACCGCTGCCATTTTCCAACTCACTCCAAAGTCCATGTAGATGAATCGGGTGCTCCATCATCGTGTCGTTGATCAGCACGAAGCGCACACGCTCACCGAGTTTGAGATGGATTGGCTCAGCTTGCGAAAACTTATACCCGTCGAAGCCCCAGATGAACCGCTGCATATTGCCGGTGAGGTGAAGAATGATTTCGCGAGTTGGGGGTCGACCGTCCACGCCTTTGTAGAGCGCGCGGAGGTCGGAATACGTTAGCACGCGACGACGACCATTTTCATTCAGCCCATCTCCTGGATCGTGCAGCCTTGGAGAAGTTTTCATCGCAACACTGACCACCTCAGGGCCAACGTGTAAAGGCGCTTCTCCTTCCATCGTTTCGGCTGGGCGAGACATCATCCGAGATGGCGGCGGCATTAGCCGCGTCGTGCGTGGCCCAGGCTGCAGAAGGGGAGTTCTGCCAGCCAACTGATCGTTCGATGGACCCGTAGGCTCGTCCATGTGCATGTGGCTCATGGCGGACATGCCACCATCCTTCATCCCGCTCCTGTTCATGTCCTTCATGTCGGGCATGCTGCTGTTATCGCTCATCCCCTTCAGTTGCATGTGCTTCATTCCCGGCATTTGATGAGAAGTCATGCCGCTCATGTTCATCCCCTTCATTTGAGCCATGCCGCCCATCCCCATATTCGCCATCGTTCGAAGGGGGTATGGATCCATGGGCGGGATCTCCGCCGTCATACCATCCGCAGAGCCAAGGTGCCGCGTGCATAAGTACCGCGCGATTCCGGCT
>JAOAPP010000743.1 GCA_025462985.1 Bryobacterales bacterium
TGGAGGAGCGCAGCGGAGACGACATTCCGAAGATCGTACGCGTGGTGGAAGAAGGCCCTCGCCGGACAGCGTTTCACATGCCTTCCTCGTGCCCGGTTTGCGGGTCGCACGTTGTCCGGGAGGAAGGTGAATCCGCCTCCCGCTGCGTCAACACAAACTGTCCTGCCCGACTGCGCGAATCTCTGCTGCATTTCGCTTCACGAGGCGTGATGGATATCGACGGAATGGGTGATGCTCTAGTGGACCAGTTGCTCGCGCGCGGTCTGGTGCGCAACATCGCCGATCTTTACCAACTCTCGGTCGAACAACTGACCGAGCTCGAGCGCATCGGACAAAAATCGGCTTCGAAGATCATCCAGAACATCGACAATTCCCGCAGCCAGCCTCTCTCGCGGGTACTGAACGGGCTTGGGATCCCGTTCGTTGGAGAGCGGACCGCGCAGATTCTCGCTTCCCACTTTGGAAGTCTGGACGTAATTGCTGGTGCATCGACGGAGCAATTGCAGGAGGCGGATGAGATAGGACCGAAGGTCGCGGCAGCCATCGTTGATTTCTTTGGCGAGGAGCAGAACCGCGAACTGGTCGAGCGGCTGCGCGCAGCTGGCCTGCAGTTCACAGCAGAGAGGCAGAGGAAAAAGAAGGGACCGCTGACCGATCTCACTTTTGTGCTGACTGGCACGCTGCCGACTTTGAAACGCGACGAAGCGAAGGAACGCATCGAAGCCGCCGGTGGTAAGGTGGCGGGCTCTGTCAGCAGCAAAACCAGCTACGTTGTGGCAGGGGAGGAAGCCGGTTCAAAATTGGATAAAGCTCGACAGTTGGGCGTGGAAATAATTGATGAAGATCACCTGCTTTCCATCCTGGATCGCGGCGTTGCCGACGGGCGGAGCACGCGCTGAAGCACCTGGTTGAACTTCTGGTGGCTTGGGGTCCGGCCGGTCTTTTCCTGCTTGCTGCGGCCGATTCTGTAGGTATCCCGGCAGTGGGTGGCGTCGATGCCCTTCTGATCACAATTGCGACGACCCGGCCGGCGCTTGGGTATATCTCGGCCGTATGTGCGATCGCAGGTTCGATCCTCGGCAGCATCGTTTTGTTTGCGATCGCGCGGAAGGGCGGCCAGGTATTTCTTGCCAGGTACACGTCGAAAGGCACGGGAAGGCGGCTACACGCCTGGTTCGAGAGGTACGGACTGGCCACTGTGTTTGTTCCGGCGGTTTCGCCGCTTCCCATGCCGATGAAGATCCCGGTGTTCTGTTCCGGAGCCATGGGCGTACACTGGGCGGCCTTTATTGGAACAGTTATTGCAGCGCGAACCATCCGGTATTTCGCGCTCGCCTACCTGGCGGAGCGGTATGGAACAGGAACCTTGACTTTTCTCAAGTATCACTGGGGCGCGGTGCTGGCTTTTGCGATTTCGCTGGCGGCGGCGGCAGTCATTGTTCTTCGCCTGCTACAGAAGCGACAGCAGCTGGTCTCATAGCATACGATATCTGTGATGTCATCCCTTTCACGACGCGCGTTTGTCGCGCAAGCTGCAGCGCTGCTGCCGGCAGCGAAACTCGCCGCCGGCATGGATAAGTTGACGCAAAACAACCTGGGCGTCCAACTCTATACCGTTCGCAACATCATCGGAAGCAGTCCCGAAGGCATTCTGAAGCAGATCAAAGAGATCGGCTACTCCGAGGTGGAAGCAACCGCGGATACGCTTGCAAAGGACTGGTCCGCTATTCAAAGCAGCGGACTGAAGGCGTTGAGCGCGCATCTCAACCTCGATCCCACCGATGCTCAGCTGGCGGATGTGAAGAGTAAGGGTTTCGAGTATGCTGTGATTCCATATGTTCCACCTCCACAGCGCGGTGGACTGGACGTCATGAAGAAAATGGCGGCTTCCTTCCAAAAAGCCGGGGAGCGTGCAAAATCCCATGGCTTGCAGCTGTGCTACCACAATCACGCATTCGAGTTCGAACCCATGGGCGGAACCACGCCGCTTGAAGTCATTATGGGCGAGACCAAGCCCGAGGACCTGAAGCTCGAGATGGATATCTTCTGGGTCACGGTTGCCGGGCACGATCCGGTGGAGCTACTGAAGAAGTATTCAGGACGCGTACCGCTGCTGCATCTGAAGGACAAAAAGAAGGGCCAGCCCGCTCAGGCGCAATACAACGAGAACGTCCCCAAAGACACGTTCAAAGAGGACGGGAATGGCAGCATCGACATTCCGTCGGTGTTGAAGGCGGCAGATGCAGCCGGCGCTCTGCACTACTTTGTCGAGCAGGATCAAACTCCCAACCCGATCCTGAGTCTACGGCAAAGCTATAAGTATCTGAGCGCTCAATTCGGCTGACGCGAAGGACTGCTATCGGCCGTTTCGGAGAAAGATGGGTTTGATGTGGCGATCGTACAGATTCTCAGTCACGTTGCGAGCCACAACGTTCCGGTTTGCCTGCAGCAATTCCAGGTACCTGGGTCCCATCTTAGCCGCAACCTTAAATCCCACATGCAGCAACTGCCGAAAGCTGCTGTTGTATGTGGGAGCATTCGGGTCATGCCGAAGAGCTGAGGTGAACTGCTCAGAGGACCAGGAAGCAACCACTGCTGGATCCGGAAGTTCGCTCGGCCTGATGTCGATCACGGTAGCGTAAGGCGCACAAAGCTCCTCCCGATGATCGTAGGCATCCGCGTAGATTAGCTTAGCTAACGCCAGACCGTCGCCCCCTGCTTCGGCCAGACCGATCACTTCCTCGAGCCATGTAGTTCCCGCAGTCTTGAGGTGAAGTCCGGCCCCGGTTTCCGCCAGAATTCGATTGATCGGCCCGTAAAGGGAAAATTTGTCGCTTCCGGAATGAACGCTGAGCTTCAAGTTCTTCGGGAGACCATATTGAGCGATGGCGTGCCGAATTACGGCGATGTCGTCTGAGAACTCTTTACTGAACTGGGCGACATCGCCAACGTAATCCACGCCCTTATTGAAGCGCCCGGTAAACTTCGGAGCAATCGTCTGAATGGGAATCGCGTGGTCCGCGATCGCCGCAAGGATGACAAGCAACTCTGGCGGAGTCTGCGGCGCGTCAGTCTCGTCCATCGATATCTCCGTGACAAACGGCGCCTTCCCTTTCGCCTGCTCGATCTTGGCGTAGATTTCAGCAGCGTGCTGAATGGCCGAAAGGTATTTGCTCGCGGTATTCTCGACGAACTCTCGCGAGACATTTACCTCCCCAAGCCCCTCAATCGATATAGGGGAATGCAGTTCGGGATGCCGGTGGAGAAACCCCTGAACCGCCGCGGGATCCGCCGGTTTGCCGATCAGGTCTGCGACGTCAATGGTGAAGAAGTCGCAAGGAGCGACAAAGCGACCCACTGTCTGCAAGTTGATATGGTCCGCGTCGCAGAAGTACGGCTTGGTCCAGCCCAATTTCGCCACCGCGGAATTTACAGCCTGCCGGGTCTGCTCTGGACTCGATCCAATGATGGTGTGCTCGCGGTTCGACTTGTTCCAAACGGGCGTAATGTCGACACCAGCCTCGCCAGCCTTAACAAACGCGGTCAATTGTGCTTCCGCTTCCTGCGCGAAGCGGTCGCCGACACCGACCGAGTACTTCGGGAGTTCGAAATTACCGGACATAGAAGTGACGCCTGGATTCACTATAGAATATGCCGGAACCATCCTCACGGTGGTCGCCTAAACTGCCAAATCGATCCGCGATAGCTTCGGAACCAGCAGGCGAAGCAGCAGAAACGCCACGAGATACACGCTCGCTGAAATCGCAAACAGGATGGTGTAGTTATGGGTGAGCTCAAGAAGATACCCGACGCTGAGAGAGAACAATACACCGCCGACCGATCCGGCCATCCCGCCGAGTCCAATGACCACGCCGACGGCCTCTTTCGGAAACATGTCGGAAACGGTGGTGTAGAGATTGGCAGACCAACCTTGATGGGCGGCGGTCGCCACTCCGAGAATGACAATTGCAGCCCATTGGCTCGATAACTGTCCGACAAAAAAGATGGGAAGCACCAGGCAGGCAGCAATAAACATCGCGGCGTAGCGGGCCTTCACTATGCCGAAGCCTCGTCGATGGAAGAATGCCGGAAGCCATCCTCCGCCAATGCTGCCGACAGCAGAAAAATTGTAAATAATAATCAGCGGAATCCCAAGATGCGAAAGGCCCAGGTGGAAGCGGCTGTCGAAAAACTTCGGCAGCCAGTAGAGATAGAACCACCAGATCGGGTCAGTCAGAAACTTGGCAATGGAAAAGGCCCAGGTCTGGCGATAGGAGAGCAGGCGCTTCCATGGGATACGCGCGGTGGGAGGCGGAAGGTCCCGATGAATGTATTCGTATTCGGCTGCGCCGAGCCGCTTGTTCTCGCCGGGGACTCGGAAGCGTGCAAGCCACCAGATCATCCAGGCAATCCCAAAAACGCCGGTGGATAGAAATGCCGCACGCCAGCCGTAGCGCAAGGTAATGATCGGGATGAGCGCGGGCGCTAGTATCGCGCCAAGGTTCGCACCGGAGTTGAAAATTCCCGTCGCGAGAGAGCGTTCGCTCTGCGGGAACCATTCGGCCGTGGTTTTGATCGCAGCCGGAAAGTTCCCGGATTCACCCAGGCCAAGAATAAAGCGAGCGATGCCAAAGCCCAGCGCGGAGTTTGCAAGCGCGTGCGCCATGGACGCAAGACTCCACACGCCCATGATGACCGCATACCCGATGCGAGTCCCAAGGCGGTCCACCATGCGCCCCGCCGCAACCAGACCAATGGCATACGCAATCTGGAAGGCGCTGATGATATAGCCATACTGCTGCTCGCTCCAGCCGATATCATGCTGCAAGCTCGGGGCCAGGATGCCCAGAACCTGTCGGTCCAGATAGTTGATAGAAGTTGCAAAGAACAGCAGCGCGCAAACAAACCAACGCACGTTGCCGACTCTTGGGAGCGCCGTTGAGCCAAGAGATTTTCCCGCGAAGATTGCCACCTACTAGAGCTTATACGCTCTCCGGACAAGATCGTTTGTCAGCTCTTGCGCCAAATCGAAAGCCTCATCTTCATCCAGCCGGTGTTCCGCCACCAATTTGGCCAAGAAAGCCGAGTCCATGCGCCGAGCAACATCGTGACGGGCGGGAATGGAGAGAAACGCCCTGGTGTCGTCGTTGAATCCCACGGTGTTGTAAAAGCCCGCGGTTTCCGTTGTGTATTCACGGAACCGCATCATCCCTTCGGGGCTGTCGAAGAACCACCACGGAGGGCCGAGAAGCAGGCAAGGATAGTGCCCCGCAAGAGGCGCGAGTTCGCGGCCATATGCTGACTCGTCAAGCGTAAACAGGATGATCGTCAGGTTCTGCTCATTGCCCACGACGTCAAGCAGGGGTTTCAGGCCATCAACATAGTTGGTCGCAGTCGGAATATCCGCGCCTACATCGCGGCCGAACTTTCTATAAATAGCTTCGTTGTGGTTGCGAAAGCTCCCCGGGTGAATCTGCATCACGAGCCCATCCTCGACGCTCATCCGGGCCATCTCGGTGAGCATCTGAGCACGGAACTGTTCGCGTTCTGCAGCTGAGGACGATCCGCTCAACACACCTCTGAAAAGCCGCTGTGCGGAGGCAGCATCTAGATTGGCCGTGTTCGCTGTCGGATGCCCATGATCCGTTGCCGTACCCCCAAGCTCCTTAAACCGGGCGCGGGCTTTGCGAAGAGCGCGCAGGTAGCCGTCCCAAGTTTCGGTGTCTTCGTCATACATCGCTCCAAGCTTCTTTACATTGCCGGCGAAGTTGGCGAAATCGGGATCGACCACGGCGTCGGGCCTGAAGGTGGGGAGGATGCGGCCTTTCCAGCCCGAGCTTCGAATCTGCTGGTGCGCTTGCAGGGAATCCAGTGCGGAATCGGTGGTGCTCAAAACCTCGATATTGAATCGCTCGTATAGAGCGCGCGGCCGGAACTCCGGCGCTGACAGCTTTTCGGAGATCCGGTCGTAGTACAGATCCGCTGTTTCGGCCGTGAGTCTTTCTTCTATGCCAAAGAGTTCCTGGAAGGCGAAATCAAGCCAGATCCGCGTCGGCGTCCCGCGAAACAGATAGTAGCTGCTGGCGAAAACGCGCCAGATTTCCCGGGGGTTGTCCCCTTTTGAGTCTCCGATCCCAAGCTGTTCCATCTGGATCTTCCGCTGGCTATAGAGCATGCGGAAAATGTAGTGATCCGGAACAATAAACAAATGCGCCGGATCCGGGAATGGCTGGTCCTCCGCGAACCACTGCGCCTGCGTGTGGCCATGCGGGCTGATGATGGGAAGCTGCGCAATCGACTGATATAGCCGGCGAGCAATGTTTCGCGTATCGGAATCAGCGGGAAAGAGGCGATCGGGGTGCAGATTCGGCATTGGAGTGTGTCCCGTGCAATCCAGCTTCGGGCACAGTCATAATACTCTCGCCGCACTTGAACTAAGCCCGCTCGAGATAGCTGCCGTCGGTTGTGCTGACC